>CAZYAH010000423.1:0-2119 GCA_964645595.1 uncultured Alicyclobacillaceae bacterium
GCCAGGCGCGTGATGCTGTCGAGCAGGATGACGACGTCGCGCTTGTGCTCAACCAGCCGGAGCGCCCGTTCCAGCACAAGCTCCGCGACCTTGATGTGGTTCTCTGGGACCTCGTCGAAGGTGGATGCCACGACCTCGCCTTTGACCGAACGCTGCATGTCAGTGACTTCCTCCGGTCGTTCGTCAATCAACAGGACTATCAACGTCGTATCCGGGTAATTTGTCGCGATGCTGTTGGCGATTTCCTTCAACAATACCGTTTTGCCCGCTTTTGGCGGCGCCACAATCAAACCCCGCTGGCCAAAGCCGACCGGCGCAAACAAGTCGATAATCCGCGTTGCAATTCGGTCCGGAGTCGTTTGCAATACCATGCGTTTTTGAGGAAACAAAGGGGTGAGAGCAGGAAAGTGAAGTCGTTCTGCGGCGAGGTGTGGGCTCACTCCGTTGACGGCTTCCACGTGCAGCAATCCGAAGTATCGCTCGTTTTCCTTCGGTGGCCTCACCTTGCCGGAGACCAGGTCGCCCGTGCGGAGGTCAAATCTCCGAATCTGCGACGCGGCGACGTAGATGTCTTCCGCGCTGGGCAAGTAACCCACTGGCCTCAGAAAACCGTATCCTTCTGGCATGATTTCCAGCACGCCCTCGGCGAACATCAGACCGTCTCGTTCCGCCTGGGCTTTAAGAATTGCAAAGATGAGTTCGCGCTTCTTCATGTTCCCGTAGTACGGGATTTGAAACTCTTTTGCGTATGCGTAGAGTTCGGTTAGTTTTTTCGATTCCAGTTCATGAATGTCCAATAGGCGTCCCCCGATTCTCCAATCCGCGGTTACAGACAAATGGCCTGCAAGCCGTCTGCATTATATCATGTTTGCCCGTTCGATCCTATCCTATGCTAGGGATGCGCAAATCACTCATAGTGTTGCAATGCCTTTATACAAGGATATGTGAGGTGTGTCTTGGCAGGTGAAGAGTGGTGGGCCGGGGCGTCAGTCGTACGCCCCGACAATTGGCTTGCGCGAAAGGTCATGAATGGCTTCCACGAAACGAACCGTTCCGGTTTTCGCCCGCATGACGAGCGAGTGCGTCTTGGCCCGAGACTTCCCGATAAAGCGCACGCCGCGCAGCAGTTCGCCGTCGGTGACGCCGGTTGCGGCGAAGATGGCGTCTTCTCCTTTGACGAGGTCGTCCATCATCAAAACCTTGCGGACGTCGTGCACACCCATCGCCTTGCAGCGCTCAAGCTGCTCTTCGTTTTCCGGCAGCAACCGCCCCTGCAGTTCCCCGCCGAGGCACTTCAGCGCAGCCGCCGCGAGCACGCCCTCCGGCGCTCCGCCTTGGCCGAAAAGGATGTCGACCCCCGTGTCCTCGAACGCGGTGTTCAGCGCAGCCGCCACATCGCCGTCGGAGATCAGCTTGATGCGCGCCCCGGCGGCGCGGACCTGCTCAATAATGTGCTGGTGGCGCGGTCTATCCAGGATGACCGCTACCACGTCGGAAATGTCCTTGTCCGTCGCCTCGGCCACGGCCCTGAGGTTCTCTTCCACCGTGGCGTCGAGGTGGACTTTGCCTTTTGCCTTGGGGCCCACGGCAATCTTGTCCATGTACATGTCAGGCGCGTGCAGCAGAGTGCCCTCTGGCGCAACAGCCACCACAGACATCGCGTTCCACAGGCCCTTAGCGAGAATGTTGGTGCCTTCGAGCGGATCGACCGCGACATCCACTGCTGGCGCCGACGCTCCGCCAACCTTTTCCCCGATGTACAACATGGGGGCTTCGTCCATTTCCCCTTCGCCAATCACCACAGTGCCCGCCATGTTGACGGTGTCAAACATCTTCCGCATGGCGTTGGTGGCCGCTGCGTCCGCCTCGTGCTTGCGGCCGCGCCCCATCCAGCGCGCACAGCTCAGCGCCGCCATTTCGGTGACTCGTACGATTTCCAGTGCCAGTTCCCGTTCCAATGTCTCATCTCCCGGAGCCCGTGTATACGACTGCATTAAGGTGTATAACGTTCGACAATTCCACCATTACAGTATAACACATTATATGAATTGTGACATACTCTTGTGGTGATTGACCTTGGGTCCAGAATTATACAAAATGCAGGTATACACTCGAGATC
>CAZYAH010000424.1:0-2112 GCA_964645595.1 uncultured Alicyclobacillaceae bacterium
GTTCGACAAATTGTGCTGTCCCGCGTGGCGAACATGGCGATTGACCTTCCGTGCGCGTCCGTCGCCATCCAGGTATCCGGCCTGTTCGGGTCCCGCCAGGAGGAAGCGCAACGCCTCGGCCGGCTCCTGCGCCCAGAGACCAAGGAAGGTGTGTTCTACACGCTGGTGAGTCAGAACACGGTGGAGGAGAGAACGGCGAGACACCGCCAGCTTTACCTCGTTGAACAGGGGTATGCCTACAGCGTTCTCGAAGCCCGGGAAATTGTCCGTCACGACAACGCCGCCGGTTACTTGAGTGAGGAGGAAGCACCATGAGATTGTCCGAATGCCTGAACTCCGCTGACATTTCCACCCTGCGCGCCATTGCCGACCACTACGACTTGCCCTGCTCGCGCCACTCCAAACAGGCGCTGTTGCAGGAGATCCTCTACCAATTTCAGTCCCGGCCCTTTCTGGACGAGCATGTGGCAAAGTGGCAAGCGGGCAAGGAGCAAGCGATGCTGCGGTTGTGTCTGGAACAGCGGCAACTGTTCTCTCAAGAAGAACTGGTCGGCGTATTCCAGTCGCAAGGCGGCGAAGCCGGAATCCAGGCGGCAATGCGGGAGGGCTGGTTGTTCCCGACGACGCGGTTCAACGGCCGGTTGCTCTACTGCATCCCGGACGAGCTGCACAAGGCGCTGCGGGCGAGAGTGATTCACCACTTCTCAAGCCACCTCGCCACCCTGGACAATGGTCCGCTCCTGTATCAGGAAGAAGGACAGGCCATGGTCCGGGACCTCGATGTCTTCCTGCAGTACGTCCGCCACCACGAGGTCCGACTTACGGTCGACGGCAGCATGTACAAGCGCAACCTCTGCCAGATTCTCGAACTGCTCGAGGTTTCGGAAGAGCCTTTGCAGGGAGGATGGCGGTTCGGTTACGGCCGGCGGTTCCACGATTATCCGGACCGGTTCGCCCTACTTTACGACTTTGCCTACCACGCGAATCTCATTGCCGAAGACAGCGATGGATTGCTGCGCCTAGGCGGCGGCGTGGACAACTGGCTAAACCTCGGCGCGCTGGAACGCCACAAGGGATTGCTGAAATTCTACATCACGACCTACCGCCGGCCCATCAAGCGCTTGCCGCAAATCGCGCAGCTGATTGCCCACTCGGCAGTCAAGTGGATTGACAGCGAACAGATGCTAAACACCGTGTCGGACCTCGTTCAACCGTACTACTACGACGACCAGTTGCAGGTGTGGCGCACACGGATCCTGAAGATGCTGATGCACCTCGGAATGATTCGAATTGGGGCGGACGAAAATGGCAGGGAGTGGTTTCAAATCACGCAACTTGGTCAACAATTGCTAACACCGGACGCTTTACCGGTAAGCCCGGACCAGACAAGGGATAGACAACGTATCCTAATCGTACAACCGAACTTTGAAATTGTCGTGACGACAGAGCAGCTGCTGATCACCGCGCAACTGGCAATGTTCACAGAACTGCGTCAAGCCGGAGTGGTGCGGGTGTACCGCATGACCGAGGACTCCGTCCGCAAGGGGATTCAGTCTGGCAAGTCGGTGTCCGCGTGGCTGGAATTTCTGCACAACTACTCGCAGAACCCTGTCCCCGGAAACGTCGAGCGGACGCTGGAAGAGTGGGAGAGAACCCTGGCGGCCGAAGGCGGTTCGGAGAGCGACAGTCTGACGAGTTAAGCGCCGCGTCCCGATCCGTTGCCAGCCGCGTTTCCGGCCCGGAATGTGCCGAGGCGAGGCGGATGTGCAGGAAAATCTCGTGCTTCGCGCGAATAGAATACTCCAAGAATTCAAACGATTGCTGGTTGCCGGTGTAGGTGTGGACATTCTCGATCTTGGGACAATGGCTTCAGCCACTCAGGGAGGAGACGGCTATGGGCAACACTGTAACAGTCGCCGAAAAGAAACACTTTCTGCGCTGGTTCCTCGCCAATTACCAGTTGCAGAGCCGCGAGGCTGAGATGCTTCTGCGCTATATGATGACGCGGGAAAACGTCCTGCGCAGAGTTCACTTCGTCGAAAACTTCCGTCACTTGCCGCGCGTCATTGTCGTGTCCACGACTTGTGTCCAGGTCGCACCATTCCGCTACTA
>CAZYAH010000425.1:0-2111 GCA_964645595.1 uncultured Alicyclobacillaceae bacterium
TTTCCGCCTGAGCCACTGCTGCACGTGCGGAACTCAACGCCGCAGCCTGCGCAGAGTGTTCACACTCAAGCAGAACGTCTCCTTTGTGCACTTTTTGACCAACCTGGACGCGGAATTGGTCAATCGGCCCCGGAAGTTGCTGTGGCATCACGATTTGCCTGTCAATCGGTTTGACCGTCCCAGAAGCAAAGATCTGGTTTGCAAGCGTCTTTCGCTCTACCGTCGCGATGCCCACGCGAGCGGGGCGTGGAGTCAACACATAGGCGCCTGCAGCGGCTAAGATCAGCACCCCTGCAACGCCAAACCACAGCCATCGCCTTCTGCGTTGTCGCATCTCTTGCACACCGTTTCACCCTGTCCCATTCGTGTCTATGTATAACCATAACACACAGACACAAAAAGGCGAGGGGCTCCTGTCCCCTCGCAAGCTCTGCAACACAGGTTTATATTCTTCCGTACGCGGAGTACTCGGACTGCCGTCCCGGTGCATCGGCGGTTGTCGGTATTCCATCCCTGACGATGTAACGAGATCCGTAGGACAATCCAATACTTGCAGGGTCCACCGCGCCGCGAACTCCGTATGAGCGATGTCCAAAGACATAAGACGGTTGCTGTTGCAACTGATTCATGACGCGACTCAGGCGCTCGCATACCTCGCTGTACTCACGCTGGATGCGCAACATATCCTGGTGGATATTGCGCAAGTCCTGCAAAATGTGTTCCATGCCCCAGTCCTCCTCCTGACCCCGAAACAAACAGGAACAAGAGCTAGTCTGGACGAACGCGCGTGCAATATACCTGTGTGCATCATAGTGACCTGCAATCGTTCATACAGTTTAGGGACGAAGTGGACAAAGGGGCTTGGATCCAATGTATGCACCAATATACAATCGCCTGTGCGGATGGACGTTTTTCGCGTTGGGAGTCATCGGATTCACAGTCGGCAAGCTCGAAACCTATATCCGGTTTTCCATGCCCGAAAGCTTCCTCTACACCAGCATCGGGCTGCTTGGCATGGTCACTGCCCGGCTACGCCGTCGCGATGCCACCGTCTTTGCGCTGTTGCTCGGGATTGGCCTGTTCATTTTCGGATTGGCCGGATTTATCTGGCCCGTTTCGCGGCTTGGCACAAGTGAACCGCTCGAGAGCGCCATGCGCCTCGTGGCCGGACTGTGGGGCATGTATTCAGCGGTCACCGACGTCCTCGCTTGGCGCAACTCGTTGACGAACACTCCCTAAATCAGATTGGTGTCCGACGAGCATACTAATGCCGACTCCACGTCAGTGGGGGCGACTTGAACTGTTAGAAAACAAGGAGGAATGTGCGTGAAGGTACAGGACATGATGTCGTCCAACGTGTCGTGGGTGCAGACGTCGGACACGATTCAAAAGGCAGCGCAAATCATGCAGAGCCTAAACGTGGGTTCAGTACCCGTCTGTGAAAACAAGAGGGTTGTCGGCATTTGCACAGACCGTGACATCGCACTGAAGGCGGTGGCCCAAGGCAAATCGGCTTCCACGCCGGTCACGGAATGTATGTCGACCCAGGTCGTTACGTGCACACCGGATACCGACGCGCACGAAGCGGCTGACTTGATGGCCCGACACCAGATTCGCCGACTCCCGGTGTGTGACGCGAGCGGAAATCTGGTCGGCATGTGCGCAATTGGCGACCTCGCCACAGTAGACATTCACGTCAACGAAGCTGGCGACGCCTTGAGCAGGATCTCCCAGCCGACTTCGCAAAACTCGTATCACTGACCGCGCACACCGTCTCACCCGTTGACCCAACGGACTTGAGCAGCCCAGACGGGCTGCTCGTTTTTTGTCTCGTCTGGCGGACAGTCAAAAGGAAGGCCCCGCCTAAGCGAGGCCTTCCTTTATGAACATCGTATTCAACTTTTCAGTTACCGAACGCCGCCGGACAGGTGCTGTTCGGCGTAAGCGACCAAGCGCTTCGTAATTTCGCCACCGACAGAACCGTTTTGACGCGAGGTGGTGTCTGCACCAAGCTGTACACCAAACTCAGTCGCGATTTCGTACTTCATTTGGTCCAGCGCCTGGGAAGCTTGTCCCACAAGGTGATTGTTGCTGTTCCCTCTTGCCATTTT
>CAZYAH010000426.1:0-2110 GCA_964645595.1 uncultured Alicyclobacillaceae bacterium
GACGGAGCGCTGGTGTTTTCCGGCTCTCCCGAGGAATTGTTCAAGGACTGCGCTCTCCTAAAGCGCGCGCATTTGCTCGACGATGTGGCGGCGTTGAACTCGTCGCCTGACCTCCCGGCGGCTCCCACTTGTGAAGGTGGGCTGAATGCTCCGGTGAGTGATTCCTGGCCGCCGCGGCCATCGACCATTGCGGGCCACCTCAATCCGCCGCTTGCGCTGGTGGCGGTGTTGCTCACGGTCGTGGTCGGTGTGTTCGCGCGGACGCTTCCGGAGACCACTGCACTCTTTGCCTGGACGGTCTTCTTGCTATGGGTGATCCCGAAGCTGACCCCGTGGCAAGTGCTCAAACGGTTGTCGCCGTTCCTCGGATTCTACGTGCTCTACGTGTGGACGTTTGCTGCGTTCTCGGCTGTGCCGCCGGGCACGAAGACATTCGATTTCCTGTGGTTCCACCTGAGTTGGTACGGTCTGATGCAGGGCGTAACGCTGGCGTTTCGCATGCTGTCCGCAGTGACGCTCAGTATGCTGATGGTCTCAAGCGGAGACATCACGCGGCTGATTGTCGGGCTGTGTCAAACCTTTCGGTTGACGCCGAAGTACTCGTA
Organism: uncultured Alicyclobacillaceae bacterium; assembly: GCA_964645595.1. Lineage (GTDB taxonomy): Bacteria > Bacillota > Bacilli > Alicyclobacillales > Alicyclobacillaceae > Alicyclobacillus_A. The sequence goes on from CAZYAH010000426.1 coordinate 606, forward strand.
CGGCGTCCTCGCCGGCCTGCGGTTGGGGCCGATGTTTCGGACGGAGTGGACGAAGCTTCGGCAAGCCCGCCAACTGCGCGGCAAGGATGTGCGGTTTGTATGGATGCGCCCGGTGATGTATGCACTGCCGCTGTTGACGCAGGCCATTCGATTGAGCGAGCGGGTGGCCACGGCGATGGAGGCGCGGGGATTTGTCGGTGACGCGGCGAGTCGCGTCGATTGCCGCACGTACTTTCGCCAGGTTCCTGTTCACTGGTGGGACTACGTGTATCTCTGCGCGTTGCCGGGCGCTGCCCTGATTTTGATCTGGGTCATGTGAACTTTGGCCTTCCGCGTACGAGAGTGCTATGATACAGACAGTGTGTGAACAGGTCTCGTAAGGAGTGGCGAGAATGAAGTTTGGACCTATCGATGATTTGGCAGTCAAGACGATTCGGACCCTGTCCATCGACGCTGTGGAACAAGCGAATTCGGGACACCCTGGGTTACCGATGGGCGCTGCGCCGATGGCCTACGTGCTGTGGTCGCGGTTCCTCAACGTCAATCCGAAAAACCCGAAGTGGATCAACCGGGATAGATTTGTTCTGTCGGCGGGCCACGGGTCGGCTCTGTTATACAGCCTGCTGCATCTCGCGGGATACGACGTTTCCCTGGACGATCTGAAGCAGTTCCGGCAGTGGAACTCCAAGACGCCGGGGCACCCGGAATACGGCCACACGCCTGGGGTCGACGCGACCACGGGGCCGCTTGGCCAAGGCATTTCGATGGCCGTCGGCATGGCGATGGCAGAACGCTTCCTGGCAGCGACGTTCAACCGACCTGGGTATGAATTGATTGACCACTACACGTACGTGCTGTGCGGTGACGGCGACCTGATGGAAGGCGTGGCGTACGAAGCGGTCTCGCTCGCCGGGCACCTCGGCCTCAACAAGCTGATTGTCCTGTACGACTCCAATGACATCTCGCTGGACGGTCCGCTCGAATGGTCCTTCTCGGAAGATGTCCAGGCTCGCTTCCGCGCGTGCGGCTGGAACGTCTTGCGCGTGGAGGACGGCAACAACCTCGAAGAGATTGCCAAGGCCATTGAGCAGGCGCGTGCGGAAACGGATCGGCCGACGCTGATTGAGGTCAAGACCGTGATTGGCTACGGCGCCCCCACCAAGCAGGGGACGGCGGCAGCGCACGGGTCTCCGCTTGGTCCCGAAGAGGCGGCGAAAGCGAAAGAGACCTACGGCTGGAATTTTGATGCGTTCCACGTACCGGACGAAGTCCGCGCGCACTTTGCGCAAATCGCGGAGCGGGGTCAACGGCTCGAAGCGGAGTGGGACGCCAAGCTGGAACAGTACGGCAAGGCGTATCCGGAAGACGCGCAAAAGTTCGTGGATGCGTTGCATGACCGCGTGAACGTGAACTGGGAGGAAGTTCTGCCGCAGTTTGACGGGGCGGTGGCGACGCGCGACGCGTTCGGCAAGATTGTCAACGCGATTGCGCCGCACATCCCGCAG
>CAZYAH010000427.1:0-2104 GCA_964645595.1 uncultured Alicyclobacillaceae bacterium
GAGCCCAAGTGCTCGGGGATCTCTGGGGAGTAGTATTCGGCGTCCTCGAGTCGAGCTTGCGGCAGGCAATTGCGGAAGACGGTGTGCTCGGACGAGTGAACGCGAGTATCAATCTGCTGACGTCCGCGCTCAGTCCTGTCGGCGCCGTTCTGGGCGGCTGGGTGGCCACCGAATTCGGGCTGCGCGCCGCCATGGCATTGGGTACCGGCGGTATGACGGTGGCTGCAATCTGGCTGCTTCAGGCACCCGTACTGCGACTGAAGGCGCTGCCAACGGCACAGGAAAAACCACGGCAAACGTTGCTTCCATGAAGCGTGGTCCGCATTCGCGGCAGTCTTTGTAGCCGGACGGATGGGCCTCGTTTTCTTACATGAGTTCCGATTGTCTCAGCAACCGCAGTCGATACGCGTTCATCGCGGTTTCTCCAAGGTGATCGAGAAGATTGTAGTTTGCGTAGGCACCGACGATGGCACCAATCCCAGGAACCAACTGCAGCAGTTTGGCAAGGTCGATGTAGTCCCTGTACTCCTGCTGAAATGCGCGCCAGTCGACCTCCGACTGAGTTTCCTCGTCCCAATGTTCAATCCTGTCCATGGTTTCCAGTCGCCGATGGTCACTGGAAAAGGCGAGTTGAAACACGTGGAGGATGAACAGCCGCTCCGAGTACTCCTTCACATCGAACCCGTAGATGGAACCCGCGTCGAACAGGAACTTGAACTTGATGGTGAGCAGCAGCGGAAAGTCTGCCAAGCCGAGCAGAAGTCCTCCTGCGCCAGTACCGGCGCCTTCCGCGGCGGCCATCTTCTTGTAGGTGTTGAGTGCCTCGCGGACCATTTCGTCCTTTTCTTCAAGGCTCAGGTGGGCAACGTCCCGTTTCTTGGTTGTAAATTCCGAGCCAAGCAGAACCGCTTGCACCATTTTCTTGATGCTTTCCGTAATCACAGCGTGCGCTTTGTCCGGAATCAGGTCGTTCACTTTGCCCTGCAATCGTTTCGCCAGGCGCTGGAACCGCCCTGATGGCTTTGTCATTTGCCGTTTCCATTCCATGACTTCGTAGCGGACTTGTTCTTCATAGGTAAGCATATGTGACCTGCCGCCCCGCCTCACTGCAAGAACTCAGGATTGTTCTTGAGAAAGTTTGCCCACATCAGCTGTGTCGCTTGGTCAATCTCGTGCCGCGAAGCGTGAAGGCGCTTCTCCGTGCCGCCGTAGCCGATTTCCAGGTCGCCATTCTCAAATCCCGCAAACACTGCGTCGGCAAATTCGTCCACTTGGACGCCGAACGTGTGCAGCCCGACTCCGCCCAGATCTGTGTTCACGGCAGGCGGGAGGACTTCCACCACACGCACATTCGTTTTGGCGAGTTGGAGTCTTAGCGTAATGGTAAACGAGTGCAACGCAGCCTTTGTCGCGCTGTAAATCGGCACCCACGCAGCTGGCGTGATGGCCAAACCGGAAGAAATGTTAACAATGGCGGCGTGCTCTTTCTGCGCCAGGTGTGGAAGGAACAGCATGGTCAGATGAATCGGCCCCTCGAGGTTGATGGCCATCTCCTGCTGGTAATAGTCCCACTCCTGGTTTGCATTCAATAGGTTCACCCTTTGTTGAATGCCTGCATTGTTCACCAGGATGTTCAGTTCCGGAAATTCGCTCGTCACCCAGGAAAACAGCGCTTGTCGATCCGCTGGCTTGGACACGTCACAAACCCGGGTATGTAACTTTGGCAATCTCTGCTTTGCCTCCTGCAGTTTCTCCGCCCGACGTCCGCAGACGATGACTTCACTTCCGGCATTCAGGAATCGCTCAGCCAAAGCGAGGCCGATTCCCGTCGCTCCCCCGGTAATCAAAACCGTGTTCCCCGTTGTGTTCATCGTGCAACCCCTCCTTGATGAACATGGTATCCAGATCCGTCAACATTTTCATCCCCATTCTCCCTTAGGCCCAGTGATGTCTTACACACATCCATTCACTTCGAGGTCCTCATCGAAAGAACGTTCGGACCCGGCAGTTGAAAATGCCGGCAACAAAAAAGCCAATTCCACTCGAGGGAGTTGGCTTGCAATTGAATGTGATTGTCGAGGGCGGGTCGCCGTAGACCAGGTTC
>CAZYAH010000428.1:0-2080 GCA_964645595.1 uncultured Alicyclobacillaceae bacterium
CGAGCATTGCGGCCCAGGGCGTGGGGATATCGGAAACGGTACAATTGGTTGTACATATGATTGAGTCTGCCGGCGGCCGGGCGCAAGTGTTGTCCGACTGCGGCGGCAATCCGGTCGTCTGTGGAGTCTTCGAACCCGGACCAAACGGAAACCCTGACAAGACTCTCTTGTTTTACAACCACTACGATGTACAGCCACCAGAGCCGTTAGAGGAATGGACTGTACCACCATTCGCCGCGGAAATCCGCGATGGAAAGATGTACGGGCGCGGCGTGGCGGACAACAAGGCGGATCTGGTCGTCCGGCTGCAAGCCATTTCCGCATTGCAAAAGAACGGCGGACTGCCGTGCCGCGTGAAGTTTCTCGTGGAAGGGGAAGAGGAGATTGGTTCTCCGTCCATCGAGCGGTATCTTGCCAAGTACGCAGACCTCTTCCAGGCGGACGCGTGCATTTGGGAGTTTGGCGCAAAGAACAAGAACGAACAGGTAGAAATGGTGGCCGGCATAAAGGGTATGTGTTACATGCAGCTGTGGTGCCACGGATCCGACGTGGACCTGCATTCCTCGAACGGGGCTGTGGTGGACAACCCGGCATGGCGTCTGGTGCAGGCGCTGGCGTCCCTGAGAACAAAAGACAACAAAATCGTTGTGGAGGGGTTTTACGACGACGTCGAACCGCCGACACAGGCACTGCTCGACATCGCCGCAACGCTTCCCACCAAGGCCGAGACCATGCGGGAAACGTACGGTTTGAAGCGGCCTCTGATTACTGGCGATGAACCCCCGGCGTACGCTCTGTTGTTCGAGCCGACCATGACCATCTGTGGCCTAGAGAGCGGTTATACCGGGCCCGGATGCAAGACGGTGTTGCCGCGGCGGGCGCAGGCAAAATTGGACTGCCGCCTGGTGCCACACCAGGACCCGGAAGACATTTTCCGAAAGGTTCGCCGCCACCTGGACAAACACGGGTTTACGGATATTGAGCTGGAACTGCTCACGAGCGAAAAGGCGTATCGCTCGGACATCAACCATCCGTTCATTTCGACGGTGGTTGAAACGGCGAGAAAAGCGTACGAAACAGAGGTAATATTGTCGCCGAACGCGGCAGGGACGGGGCCGATGTATCCGTTCGGCAGATACCTCAACGACTTGCCGATTGTATCAACCGGCTGCGGCTGGTGGAATTCCCGCGCCCACGCGCCGGATGAATCCATTCGGCTGGCCGACTTCGAACAAGCCATGCTGCATATGGTTCTCTTGTTGCAGGAATTCGGGAAGCCACAAGTCGACGGCTGACGAGGAAGGGTAACGGGAGCCAATGAACGAAATGCACGGCGTGTCCAGAAGAAAACGTGGGCACGCCGTCGTTTGTCAGTTTATCTGGGTGGGGAGAAATCATGAAAAAACCCTTGGCGCTTTATGTAATAAGTGAAATCTTTCTCAGCCTCGGCATCGGGATTACGCTGTACGTTCTGCCGTTTCTTTATAAATCCGGCGGACTGTCGGACGCGCAGATTGGGTCGCTCTTTGCCGTCAACTCCATCACGTCCGGCGTCTGCGCGTTCCTGTTGGGCTCCGTCGCAGACCGACTGGGCGCGACGCGCGTTGTCAAATTTGCAACTCTCGTTCTTGCTTTCAGCTATTTGTTGACGGCGGCGGCGCCGACCGCTTCGATTTGGTACCTGACCGCTATTCTCACGGGGGTGGGCGGGGCGTTGCTCACGACCACCGAGAACGTCGTGCTCAGCGCCCTGACCAAGGAGCAGGAGAAGGCGCGGTTGCTCAGTCGATTTGTCGCGCTGTACACCTTCGTCATGGCTGTGGGCGCGCTGGTGGCGGGGGAGCTTTGCAGCATCGGATCGTACCGGGCAACGATGTTCCTCGGTGCGGGCATTGCCCTTGTTGCGCCGGCGATCCGCTTCTTCGTCCGCGTGGAAGACGTAAAATCGGCTCACCTGTTCAAACTTCCGTCCCGCCGACTCGTTGCCATGTGTGGATACGCACTCGTGTTTGGCGTCGGCATCGGCTTGTTCAACCCGTTCGCCACGCTCATTCTCAAAACCAACTTCGGCCTTGGCGAC
>CAZYAH010000429.1:0-2073 GCA_964645595.1 uncultured Alicyclobacillaceae bacterium
CACCGACCGAACCTGGTCGAGCGCAACAGTCCCTTCGTACGGGCACCCAAACACCGTCGAGACGTATCCGCGAACTGGTTTGCCCGCCTGTTTCCCGCCCTCGATGACCGGCCGCAATACCGGGTACGTTTCGGCAATCGACTTGTTGATATTTTTCTGGTTGTGCGTCTCGCTGGCCGACATAAACACGTTTACCGCGTCGACATTCGCTGCGAGCGCCCGCTCCAACCCGCGCTCGTTCGGCACCAGCGCGCTGTACTCCACTCCCGGCTTGCGCTCGATGCGCGCAAATACGTCTGCTGCATCCGCCAAGGCCGGTATCCATTTGGGACTTACGAAGGAACTGACCTCAATGTGCTTGAACCCGGCCTTGGCGAGCCGGTTGATAAGTTCCACCTTAACCTCGGTGGGAACGAAGCCCGGTTCATTCTGCAGTCCATCGCGTGGACCGACTTCTTTGAGGACGACCCGTTCGGCCACCGGCCTCTCCTCCCCTGTGTGCGGTTATCCCAGGTCAACCAGCGGATCGCCTTCATTGACAAAATCCCCCGGCTGAACGTGCACTTTCTGGACTTTGCCGGATGCCTCCGCAGAGATGGGAACTTCCATTTTCATCGACTCGAGAACCACCACGTCCTGCCCCGCTGCGACGTCGTCGCCGTTGGATACAAGGACGTTCAATACAGTGCCTGCCATCGTGGCTGTAATTTGTGCCATGTGCCTAACTCTCCTTTGTCTCGGATTGTAATAGCCGTGGTAGAAAGTCGGTGGTAGTTGCGCCTTTGCGAAACGCTTCGGAAACAATCACGCGCTGCAAGAGGGGGATGTTGGTCTTAATCCCCGCCACCTGGTACTGGGACAACGCCTCGGCCATGCGCTGGATGGCCTCTTCGCGGCTGTCTGCGTGAACGATGAGTTTGCCAATCATCGGATCGTAATACGGGGACACGGTAGATCCGCTGCGCACGCCGACGTCGTTGCGCACTCCGTCGCCAGTCGGCAAGACGAGTTCGGAAATGGTGCCCGGCGACGGGAGCAGTTTCACCGGGTCTTCCGCGTAAATGCGGCACTCGATGGCGTGCCCGGAGAGCGGAACTTCGGATTGCTGGAACGGCAGGCGCTCGCCACTTGCTATGCGGATTTGCCATTCCACCAGGTCGAGCCCCGTGATCATCTCTGTGACCGGATGTTCGACCTGCAGGCGCGTATTCATTTCGAGAAAGTAGAAATTTTTCTGGCTATCCACGAGAAACTCGACGGTGCCAGCGTTGGTGTAGCCTATCGCCGCGGCCGCCCGCAGCGCAGCTTGGCCCATCGCTTCGCGCAGCTGTGCGTCCACAAACGGGGACGGCGCTTCTTCGACGACCTTCTGGTGCCGGCGCTGCACGGAGCACTCGCGTTCCCACAGGTACACGCCGTTGCCGCGCTCGTCAAAGAGCACCTGAATTTCGATGTGGCGCGGTCCTTCGATGAGCTTTTCAAGGAACATTTCGCCATTGCCAAAGTACGCAGCCGCGCGCGCCTGGTTGGCAGCGAACGCTTTTTCCAGTTCGGCTGGGTTGTTTACGACTTGCATCCCAATTCCGCCGCCGCCGTGTGCCGCCTTGAGCATCACCGGGTAACCAATTTCGGCCGCCAGGGAAAGCGCTGTGTCCAAGTCAACAGAACCGTCTGAACCCGGGACAATCGGCACGCCGGCCGCTTTCATGCGCTGCCTCGCCGCGACCTTGCTGCCCATGGCGGCGATGGCCGATTCCGGAGGTCCGACAAACACCAGCCCGTCTTCGCGCACCCGCCGGGCAAACGCCGCGTTCTCGCTCAACAGACCGTAACCAGGGTGCACGGCGTCCGCGCCCACTGAAAGCGCAGCCTGCACGATGGTCTCCGACTGCAGGTAGCTCTGCGCCACCGGCGGAGGTCCGATGCGAATCGCCTCGTCCGCTTCCGCGACATGCAGCGCGTCCGCGTCCGCATCGGAAAAAACCGCAACCGTTCGGATCCCCAACCGCTTGCAAGTACGCATCACTCTGTAAGCGATTTCACCGCGGTTTGCAACCAACAGCTTGCGGATCA
>CAZYAH010000430.1:0-2062 GCA_964645595.1 uncultured Alicyclobacillaceae bacterium
GAGGAATAATGTGCTTGCTTTTACAACATTGGCTGTAGGGAGTGAATACGATTGCAGAGAATCCGACTTGCTCTCCTTTCCACCTTCGTCTTTTGTGCCGTGTTCCTCTTCGGAGGAATTTCGCCGATTCGGGAGGCGTATGCGCAGCAGCAGACCATCACGGCCACGGTTCAGTTTCGGGTGGTGTCCGCTTCCGATTTCAGTACGCTCCGTGGCGCGCGGGTGATTGTGGTCGGCCCCAATGGACGAATACTGAGGACAGGACTGACCGACGCGCGCGGTCAGTGGTCAGTCCCATTGACTGTGCCGCTGGATCCGCGGTTTGGGGATATTGGCACTGTCACAGCCATCTGCGTTGCGAACGGATACAACGAAAACGTCGTCTTTGAGGTCCCAGTAAAACAGGGAACTGTCCAGCCCATTACGCTCTACCCCATTCGGCCGAAACTGCGTAACGAGGCCTCCGCATCGCTGGGGCAATTGCACCATCTGGACGTCATTGACATTGTGAACCGCTATGCGCAGGAACTTGGCCTCACAAAGCAACCGGGCATTGTTGGCGAGCAGGGTTATTCGCCGTGGTCACCAACCATGCGGCCGGGACGGTAATTGTTGTTAAGGAATTTACAGGAGAACTGGCGTGCAAATCGGTAAGCGATTTGGCACGCCATTTTTCTTGTGGAATGACATCATCCCCTGCAGCGACATATCCCCAGTATCCGACACGTAAAATTCAGTGAATTGACGGCGCCGGAGGAGCAGCAAGAGTCGCCCCCCACGCTACCGACTTCTGACCACAGAGCAACCGCACGCAGCCATCGGTGAGTCACCACCATGTCAACCGGGCGGAGGGAGATGAGCGTGCAATTCTCAAGCTGTTGCGGTGCTCCGATTGTCGTGGAACATTGGTCAGACCTGCCGAACTACACGGATGACGCATACGACCTGAAGATACCTGTGTGGGTGTGCTCGGTGTGCGGACGCGAAGTCTATGAGAATTCCGGCGAGCCAAGGCCTAGTGCAGACTAGGCCTTTGAGGAGGGCGGAGAATGCAACTGCAAAAGGCCATGGCGCGAAACCAGCGGATCGACTTCCTTGTCGAGGGGATCCAGATGGTGAGCGGCTTGCTGCTGGTCCTCTTCCTGTGGACGCACATGTTGTTCGTGGCTGCCATATGGCTTGGCGTGCACAGTTTCAACACGCTGGCGGCCTTCATGGAGAATTTTGGACTGCTTCCGGCAACTGTCGTCTTTCTCATCCTGGTGATTACATTGCACGTTGGCGCGGTCATTCGACGGGTGCCAAGGGCCTGGGAGGAGCAGAAAATTGTCTGGCGCCACGCAAAGCTCATTCGGCATGGTGACACCTGGTCGTGGATCTTCCAGGTGGTCACCGGCTTTGCCATGCTCGCTCTCGCCATTGTCCACATGGCGGTGGTCACGTACGGGGGGATTAACGCGAATCTCAGCTCAGCCCGCGTCCAGGGCGGGTTTCTCGTCTTTTACGCGGTACTGCTGTTGTTGTCGGAATACCACGCGAGCGTAGGCTTGTACCGCATCTTTGTGAAGTGGGGATGGGTTTCCAGGCACAGCCTGAAGCGGGTGCTCGGCGTCATCAGCATTCTGACGGTTGCTATTGGAGCCATCACACTCTGGATTTTCTATACGTTGGGTACATAGGGGGCGGCGCAAGGATGAGTTACCACGACACGACGGTAACGGACGTGCTCGTCATTGGCGCAGGCCTGGCGGGGGAGCGGGCCGCGATTGAAGCGGCGATGCACGGCCTAAACGTCATCATACTCAGCCTCGTTCCGCCGCGGCGCTCACACAGTGCCGCAGCGCAGGGGGGAATGCAGGCGGCGCTCGGGAACACGGCCATGGGCAAAGGGGATAGTCCGGACATCCACTTCATGGACACGGTCAAGGGCTCCGACTGGGGATGTGATCAGGATGTCGCGCGCCTGTTCGTGGAGACGGCGCCCGTTGCCGTGCGGGAGATGGCGCACTGGGGGGTGCCCTGGACCCGTGTCACGCTGGAGAAGCGGATCTATGACGGGAAA
>CAZYAH010000431.1:0-2061 GCA_964645595.1 uncultured Alicyclobacillaceae bacterium
CGGTGCGGTTCAGACTCCGTAAAGCTTTCGCTCCAGTGCCTCTTTCACCGCTGGCCACTCGTCGTCGAGAATACTAAAGTACACCGAGTGGCGGATGTGGCCGTCGTAGGTGATGCGGTGCTTTCGCAAGACCCCTTCCCGAACCGCGCCGATTCGCTCCATTGCAGCGATGGATCGCTCGTTTCGCGAGTCGGCCTTCAGTTGCACGCGCATGCAGCCAAGTGTCTCAAAGCAGTGCTTCAACAACAGGTATTTGCACTCGGTGTTCACAGGCGTCCGCCACACTTCCGGAGACAGCCAGGTCCAGCCAATCTCCAGGTTGCGGTGTTGGGGTAGAATGTCGAGAAAGCGCGTGCTCCCCACTACCTTCCCCGACGCCTTGTGCACAATCACCAACGGCAGTTCCGTTCCGTTGTCCCGTGCGGCCAACGCATTGGCGACAAGACGTTCCATGTCTGCTCGGGTATTCACGCGCATCGGCATGTACGTCCAGATTTCCGGATGGTCTCCTGCCGCAAAGAGCTCGTCAACGTGACTTGCTTCCATCGGTTCGAGCCGTACGTGCTGCCCTTCCAGGGTCACGGGTTTAACTTCCATGTGCTTCACTCCGCTCCGCCTCAATCGGCACTGATGCGGTTAATCAGTCGATAAGGTCTGACAGAATACGTCTCCGAAGGGACGACTGGTCCGCGTAGAGCGTCCAAGACTCGCTGCAGGAAATGGGGACGCGTGATGTATTCGTGGGCGTTTTCTGGCGTCAATGGAACAAACTTCACTTCCGCCGTCTCATCGGACGTGCGCAACTCTCCGCCGACTGCCACGCCGCGGTACGTCAATGTGAGGATGCCGCGAGTCATATTGTATTGCACACCGGTCACGCCACAAATGCGCGCCTGGATGCCGGTCTCCTCCTCAATTTCGCGAACCACAGCCACGTCCGGGGATTCGCCCGTTTCGACCACACCACCCGGGATCTCCCAAGTGTCACTGCGATGGTAGGATCTTACCAAGAGCACTTCTCCACGGTCATTCGTAATCAAACCTGCCGCAGCCACCCGATGCTTCGGTTCTTGGTATTGCCCAGTCGGCGACAAAAACTCTTCTTCTGCAGCCAAGAACAGAGCGTCCGAGCCCAGTTCGCGCCGTCTCGCCTGGGCCTGAATATGTAGCGGATCGGCCTGAACTTGTGCCTGGATTTTCTGGTAGACCTCGTAGCTTTCGTACTCCCACAGCGCCATGATTTCCGTCTGTGATTCATTGACCCAGCGCCCAACCAGGGTGGCGCCGTGTTTGAGTTGGTTCGGCAAGAGATACTTATGAAAAAATTCGTTGAACGCTTCAACCTGGTCGGGCCGGACTGTGTACCGTCTGCGCCGATAGATCACATCCGTTTCCCCCGTCTTTAGATGAGTTTCGCCATATAGAATTCATCCACGTACTTCCCGTCGACGCACAGGGTGTGGACGCCTCGCCCCTCAATCTGAAATCCCATCTTTTGATAGAGATGCACGGCGCGTTCGTTGTGGGTCATGACGGTCAGTTCCAGCCGGTGCAGCCCAGCGCTCTTCGCCCAGTCTTCCAGCGCGCGGAAGAGTGCCGTGCCGATGCCCTGGTTCACGTAGTCGAGGCGAATTCCGGCCACCACATGGGCCGAGTGTCTGGCACGTTTGACTCCCCCGCCGAACGCCGCTAGGTATCCGACGAGGCGACCGTCCAATTCAGCGACGAAAATCATCTGATTGTTGCTGGCGAGGACGTTGCGAATTTGCTGGAGTTGTTGCTCAACTGTCGTGGTTCTCTCGCCCGGCTCGCGCATCATGAACTGGGTCTCCGCGTCAATCTGCTTGCACATCTCGAGATACTCTTCCGCATCCGATTCGCGAATTTGGCGAACGATGAAATTCGGCATGGTCTCCCTCCCCGAATAAACGACGTCCCGTCCACTTTATGATTTGGCAATCGTTTCAAGTAGGCATATTATAGCATTTAGAATTGGAAAGCAGGTGCCGATATGCCCATTACAGAACGGCTGTTGCCGAACATGCGAATCTTGTTCATCGG
>CAZYAH010000432.1:0-2047 GCA_964645595.1 uncultured Alicyclobacillaceae bacterium
CGGTAATTGGCGCGCTCTGTCGCACCGGCACCGGATTGTACCGGTCTTGCCAGATACCTGCATTACGTAGATTTCTTTTCGTATGCTATAATGGGTTACAGAGAATGGGTGGCGCAGTATTCTAGTCAACCGTCCGATCCTGAAGGCGGGGCTAAAAATCCGCCAAAGGGCACATCGATGAAGTTCCTGGTGTTGGCTTGAGGCGCCCAGCCTTGGGCTGATACTGGGAGTTAAGAAAGTTGGGCAACTCGCAATGGCATGCGAGATCTGACCCAGCTTTCGCGGAGGCCCAATGTCCGTGGCCTGCTTCAGAAGGAGGCTATGGCTTGGGGTATGAACCTGCATGCGGAGTCCATCTGTGTGCAGTGTAGCCTGCCTTGAGTGGTACTGAAGGATCGCGGGAAGCAGGCGTGGGTTCCCCGGCCAGGGAACGCATGCCGGTGCCGCGTGAAATCCGTGCTGCAAAAGAGGCTAGGGATCGGCAACGGTTGTCGCGGAAAACGCCTAGACTGTACGACAACGTGGCTCTTTGGGGATTATAGTGTGGACTAAGTGGTAATCCAGTCTGACCGATGGTGACACGGTCAAGGGATGCATAAAGGGAAACCGCCAGTGCGGCGACGCGCTGGTGCGTCCTTGGGAAAACCTACTGGACCTAAGCCACAGCGTTTACTCAAAGAGCTGCCACCCAGGATTTTTTCCTCGCTTTGGGGGTACATAATGAAAAGAACGACGTTGCGAAGCGCGCTGCCGTTTATTCTGACGATTGCCGCGCTGTCGTTTCCTATCAGTGGTGTGTTCGACACAGCCACTATTTTTTTAGACCAAATGCCGTGGTACGTCGGAGCCGCGATTGTCGTCATCATCGTCCTCGTCGGCGCGTTGTTTGACATGGTTGGCGTGGCGTCCGCTGCTGCGACCGAAACGCCGTTCCACGCGATGGCGTCAAAACGAGTGTACGGCGCCAAACGGGCCATTTTCATTGTCCGCAACGCGGAGAAGGTGTCGAGCATCTGCAGCGACGTGATTGGCGATATCGCCGGCGTCCTCAGTGGTGCAGGGGCCTTGGCCGTTGCGGTGCAGCTGAGCGGTGCGCTTGCGATGACCGGATGGAAAGAAGAACTCATCGTGATTTTATTGACGGCTCTGGTAACTTCGATTACTGTGGGAGCGAAGGCCATCGGCAAAACGTTGGCGATTCAGTCGCCGACCCCCATCATCTTGGTGACGTCTAAAATCCTGGAGACGATTCTGGTGTTTCGGCATGGCCAAAACAAGTCGCGGCGGAAGACGTCTCGTGCCAAGCATCCTACGCGATCGTCCTAGATGTGAGGTGTTTTACCACGCTGCTTGAGAATGTAAACAGTCCGGCGGATATCAAGCCGTTAAACGAACATCAGTTGACCAAACTCGCGCAAGAAATACGCGATTTCCTCGTGGCCACCGTGTCGAAGACAGGTGGACACTTTGGCGCGAACTTAGGCGTCGTCGAGCTGACGCTTGCGCTGCACAAAGTGTTCGACAGTCCCCGGGACAAAATTATCTGGGACGTCGGCCATCAATCGTACGTCCACAAGATTTTGACGGGGCGTAAGGATCGGTTTCCAACGCTGCGCCAGTTCGGCGGAATGGCCGGATTCCCGAAGCGGAGTGAAAGCCCCCACGACCAGTTCGGTACGGGACACGCGAGCACCTCGATTTCGGCGGGGCTCGGCATGGCCGTCGCGCGGGATTTGAGCGGGGAAAACTACCACGTCGTCGCAGTGATTGGCGACGGCGCGCTGACCGGCGGCATGGCCATGGAAGCGCTAAACCATGCCGGACACCTTGGCACCGACATCCTGGTCATTCTGAACGACAACGAAATGTCGATTTCGGAAAATGTTGGTGCTCTGTCTAAGTACTTGACCCGGTTGCGGACTGACCCCGCATACTCGAAAGCGAAAGCCGAAGTGGAGGGCATACTGCGCAAAGTCCCTGCCATCGGCGACAAGTTGACGAAGACGCTGGAGAAGGTCAAGGATTCGATGCGGCATCTGGTCGTGCC
>CAZYAH010000433.1:0-2042 GCA_964645595.1 uncultured Alicyclobacillaceae bacterium
TGAAAGTTCTTTCGTGGGATAGGGCGCGGAGGAGGTTGTGTCCTGCCGAGGAACCGGTGAGTCCGCCAGGGCAAACAACCGATCGGCAGCGCGACGAACTTGCCCCCATTGCCGAAACGCTGCGGACAAAGGTTTGACCGCCTCAAAGCAGGCCAACGCAGCGAGCGCAATCACCGGCAAGAAGACGCCGCGAATGGAATGATGCGCGACCCGGGGAATGGCCATCCACAACAGGACCCACATCGCCAGGTTCGAGAGTAGAACCGTGGCACTCGCCGCGATGCTGTTTGTGAAGGCGAATCGAAATTGCAGCCTCGACAAGGCAGTCTGCTTGTCCGCCAATTTTGGCACAATGTGGCCACTCGGATACAACTGGGTTTCATAGATGCCTTGCAGTTGTTCCGATAACTCCGCGTACAAATCGCCTCGAGCTTCAATCACTTTCTCATCTGTGGTCTGTCCGATCCGATGAAGAAGCAAGGGAACCCCAAATCCGGCAAGCAGGAAGAATCCCAAGAGCACACAGGCAAGGTCCGTACCGTACGGCTGCATGACAAAGTACATGAGCAAGGCGATCAAGCACGCAACAATCGGAGGCATGAGGGCGCGGAGATACGCGTTTTGCAGGGTATCCACGTCGCTGACCACCGCAGTCAATACGTCTCCGGACTTTTTGGCTTGCAACAACTCAGTTTGCAACGACTCGATGCGACCAAACAGCCAAACGCGAATATTTGACAGGATCCGCAAGGCCAAGTCGTGTGAAGTGTACTGTTCGGCGTAACGGAACACCGCGCGCGCAATGCCGAAAAACCGCACGCCGACAATCGGCACCCAGACGAGCAGGATGGTACTCGGATGCAGGGCAGCCGTGGCAATCAAATACGCCGAGGTCGCCATCAGCCCAATGTTTGAGGCGACAGTGAGAAATTGAAGCACAATGGACAACAGGACTCTCGTCTTGAAGGGAGCCGCAAACGTCATCAACCGCAAGAACCGTTTCACGAGACACTCTCCCCCACAAAGGCGTTGAGCAATTTTCGATACAGCCCTTCTCGCTGCACCAAATCGTCGTGTCCGCCCTGTTGGACAACGCGGCCGTGTTCCAGGACCACAATCCGGTCAGCGTGGCGGATTGTAGTCAGCCGGTGCGCGACAATCATGGCCGTGCGCGTGTTGACGAGTTCTTTCAGCGCCGCCCTAATGACGTACTCGCTCTCGACGTCGAGGTGGGCAGAGGGCTCGTCCATGATCACGATGGGACAGTCTTTGATTAGCGCGCGGGCAATTGCGATCCGCTGGACTTGCCCTCCGCTCAACCGCGCTCCACGCTCGCCGACAACGGTGTCGTAGCCGTTTGGAAGCGATTGCACAAAGTGGTCTACACCGGCCTTTTTGGCGCAGGCAAGAATGTGGTGCAGCGAAGACGTTGGGTTGGCAACGCGCAAATTGTCGATGATGGTGCCGTGAAACAGGTACGGTTGTTGCGGCACAAACGCAATCTGACGTCGCCACCAGTCGAGAGGAACTTGCTCCAACGGCGTCTTGTCGCCGAGCAGGATTAGCCCTTCTTCAGGAGACAGGAAGCCCATGACCAAATCGAGCAAAGTACTCTTGCCGGAACCACTCGGTCCGACGATAGCCACCGTTTGTCCAGGTTCGAAGGCAAGGGAAACCCCGTTCAGCGCCCAACGATTGGCACCTGGGTAGCGGTAGCTTACGTTGTCAAGCACAACGCGGATGTCTCTGCCGGCGAAGAACGTCGCTGGACTGGAAACGGGCGCCGGATTCGCCACGAGCGGCTTGGTGTCGAGGATCTCAAAGATCCGCCGCGCGGCAGACACCCCGTTTACGCTGGCGTGAAATTCGGTGCCGACGAGCCGAATCGGCAGATAAAACTCCGGCGTGAGCAGCAAGATCAGAAACGCGGCCGCGAACGGCAGTTGGCCGTGCATCAAGCGCAGTCCAATTCCAACCGCGACCATCGCTGTGCTCAGCGTGGTCAGCAATTCCAGGGCAAACGAAGAGAGAAAGGCGACGCG
>CAZYAH010000434.1:0-2040 GCA_964645595.1 uncultured Alicyclobacillaceae bacterium
ACTTTTCGTGCAGATACGACACCAGGTACTTGGCGTTGATATCCTCCCCGGTGACCGAGCGCACAATTTCTTTCGGGCTGAGCATCTTTCCGTGCCGATGGATTTTCTCCTTCAGCCATTCGCGGATTGCCAGGACTTCGCCTTTGCGGATCTTGTCGCGGAAGTCGGGCATCTCCTTCGCGAGTATATTGCGGAACTGCGCGGAGTATATGTAACCGAGCGCGTACGATGGGAAGTAGCCAAAGGATCCGCCCGACCAATGGACGTCCTGCAACACGCCCTGGCTGTCGGTTTCCGGGACGATGCCGAGGTACTCCTTCATCTTCTCGCGCCACACGGCGGGCAGTTCGGCCACCTTGAGCTGTTCGTTGATGAGTGCCTTTTCGAGTTCATAGCGAATCATGATGTGCAGAGAATACGTGACCTCATCTGCCTCAATGCGAATGAAGGACGGTTTGACATCGTTGATGCCCCGGTAGAACACATCCAGGTCGACATCCTTGTATTCTGGGAACACCGCCTGCAGTTGGCCGTAGTTTGCTTCCCAGAATTCGCGGGAACGCCCGATGATATTTTCGAAGAACAATGATTGCGACTCGTGGATGCCCATGGACGCTCCGGTGCACACTGGCGTTCCAATCAGGTCGGTAGAAATCCCTTGTTCGTACAGAGCGTGCCCGCACTCGTGGATGGTGCCGAACAACGCGGTGCGCAGATCGTCCTCGTCGTAGCGAGTGGTCACGCGCACGTCAAACCGGTTGATGCTCGTCTCGAACGGGTGTACTGTCTCGTCGAGGCGCCCGGCGCCGAAGTCGTATCCGAGCTGTTGCAGCAGTTTCAAGCACAGTTCCCGTTGCTTCGCCTTTGGCGCGCGCCGCCGGAATGGGGTGAGGTCCGGTTGGATGCCCGAATCCACGATGCGCTGGACCAATTGCACCAAATCCCCGCGCAGATCTCCGAACAACTTGTCCAACTGCCGGACGGTAATGCCTGGTTCGTATTGGTCCAACAGGGTGTCGTACTTGTTTTCCTCGTAGCCCCAGTAGTCGACAAATTCGATGTTCATGGCCACAATTTTCTCCAGATATGGCCGGAACATTTCGAAGTTGTCCGTGTGTTTTGCCTCCTCCCAGACCGACTCAGCCTGAGAGGTCAGCATCACGTACTCCTTGTGCCGCTCAGGCGGAATCTTCCGGTTCAAGTCAAACTCCTTTTTTGCCTCGCGAACGGAAGCCTTGGTGACCGGATCCAAAGTCTCATAGGTGGACGGCTCCGTTAAAATGTTCAGGAAGTTTTCCATCTCCGGAGACGTAATGCGGCGAAATACTTCCGCGGACAACGTGCCAATCGCTTCGGATCTCAAGGGCACCCCCTGTTTCGGCGCACCGGTCCGCAAGTCCCAGTGCATCAGAGCCAACGCTTCCTGGTAGTGCAGTATTTGCCGAATGTACTCTTGAAACTCAGCAACCGTCCGTTCCGTGTTTGCCATTCCGCTCTCCCTTTCCTGCCATCTCGGCGACTGCCTTGACTGAGGCCGGGAATTACCGTTACCGCGGTCGAGGACTGCGGCGCATCGACTCTACCGGCCGTACTGATTCGCGGCTTCTTCGGTCGGAAAGACGAGCCAGGCGTTGGGCAAATGGCGCTGACCGTTCGGGTCAAGGGTTGACGGAGAATTAAGAATTTGACCTTTGCCGTAGAGCACG
This sequence comes from uncultured Alicyclobacillaceae bacterium, assembly GCA_964645595.1. Lineage (GTDB taxonomy): Bacteria > Bacillota > Bacilli > Alicyclobacillales > Alicyclobacillaceae > Alicyclobacillus_A. The sequence goes on from CAZYAH010000434.1 coordinate 1,707, forward strand.
CTGGATGATCCTCCGTCCAACGCGCAGGCGTTGACCGCACCGTACTTGAGCATTTCGTTCATGACCTGTCTCTGGCTGGCGCCCATTCCGGCCCCGCCGTGGAACCGGCCGTTAATCACCATGAAGATGACCGTGCCGTCCTTGCGCTGGCCAATGGCTGTCCGAGGAGCATACCCCCAGCCCCCGTCGCCGTACTTGATCATCGGCTCGCCGTTGACCACGAGTTCCGGGTGGAACTGTACCGCATCGCGAACGCCGAGACGTCGCAACTGCGCAACCGAGTAGTTCCCCATTACCATTACGCCCTCATTCGTAAATCCGACCGTGGTCCAGT
>CAZYAH010000435.1:0-2040 GCA_964645595.1 uncultured Alicyclobacillaceae bacterium
AAGGCAAGCACGACGACATTCCGGAGACGTACTTCCGCTACAGGGGCACCATCGACGAAGTCGTCGAGGCAGCGAAGAAAGACGGCGTAATCTGATGGACTGCACCGGAGCATCGCTCCAGATTTACAGAGCATGAGTTTCGCCGCCCGCGCCAAGTTGCGAGTTGGCTCTTGCAGTGGCGCGGACGGCTGAACTCGAGGAGGTGGGCGGAATGAGTACCGTGCTGCTGGAAGTTGTCACGCCAGAGCGCCTGGTGGTGTCCCAACAGGTCAGCATGATCACGATTCAGACGGGCGGCGGCGAACTGGGCATCCTTCCGCGACACGCGCCACTCGCAGCCACTGTCAAGCCGTGTGTCGTCAAAGTAAAGATGGAAGGCGGCACCGACTACATCAACGTCACCGGCGGATTTCTGGAAGTGCTGCCGGACAAGGTGACGATTCTCGCAGATGCGGCTGAACTGGCTCCGATGATTGACGTGGAACGCGCGCAGCGGGCCAAGGAACGCGCAGAGAAGCGACTCGCCGAACGCGAAGGCTGGGACGTTGTCCGCGCGGAAGCGGCGCTGAAGCGTGCGTTGAACCGTCTCGAAGTGGTTGAGCTGTCGGGCAAGGCAGGAAATCTGCTCGGCGGAGACCGCAGCCTTGACTGACTGGCTGGCATCTGTCAAATACCGCAAATATCATCTGTTTCATTCAACTGTTACACCGAGTCCACGAGACCCGGCGCCACTAGGCGCCGGGTGTTTTACACCCCAAAAGGCGTTTGTTATAATGTTCACGGCTATTGCAACATGAGGGAACTGCCGAATTTGCGCGGCGAAAACCGTGCAACGCGGCGGTTTCGTCATATTCTCAGCCTGGAGGGACGTGTATGCCCCAGATGTTCCAGTATTGGAACGCCTACCTGTTCGTCGCGCTGTTCCTGGTTCTCGGCGTGTTGTTACCGGTTGCAGCGCTCTGGGTGATTGGCCCGCTGCTCCGACCTCACCGTCCGACGCGAGCCAAGCTCACCACGTACGAAAGCGGCGTGGAGCCGTTTGGGGACGCGCACGTGCGGTACAACGCGCGCTACTATCTCTTTGCGCTCCTGTTCGTAGTGTTTGACGTGGAAACATTGTTCTTGTACCCGTGGGCCGCCAGTTTTCATAAACTCGGCCTATTTGCGTTAGTCGAAATGCTCTTATTTATCTTCATGCTTGTCATTGGACTCGTTTACGCGTGGAGAAAGAAGGTGCTCGAATGGACTTGACCCGTGCATCGCAACTGCCCGTCATCGAGTACGAGGGATTCACGCCGGAGGAAAACGCCGAACTTCGCCGCGGCGGCGTCGTACTGCAGTCCCTGGAAACCCTGAAAGGATGGGCTCGCAGCAACAGCCTGTGGCCGCTGACGTTCGGACTGGCGTGCTGCGCGATTGAGATGATGGGAACCGGGGCGTCGCACTACGACCTCGACCGGTTCGGAATCATCTTCCGCGCGTCGCCGCGACAGGCGGACGTCATGATTGTGGCTGGCACTGTCACCAAGAAGATGGCTCCGCTGCTTCGCCGCCTGTATGACCAGATGGCGGAACCGAAGTGGGTGGTGTCCATGGGAGTCTGCGCTACCGCAGGCGGCCCATATGTGCAAAGTTACTCCGTTCTCAAAGGCGTCGACCAGGTGGTGCCGGTGGATGTCTACATACCCGGATGCCCTCCATCTCCTCCTGCACTCATCTACGGACTCAATCTCCTTCAAGAAAAGATACGCATGGAAGCGCGTGGGAAGAAGGTGACTCGCGCGTGAGTGACGAGCAACAAAAGCAAGGCGTGACGCCGAAACCCGCACCGGCCAAGAAAGCGCCACCACCGCCGGATCCGCGGGTAGAGGCTGCGAAGGCGAAGGCGGAGCAGATCAAGGCGGTCATCAGCGAGTCGTTCCGCGACGGAGTGGTCGTGGAAACCGGGGCTGCCCATCATAACCCAATGCTCCTGATTCGCAAAGAAGACTGGGCAGATGTCGTCGATTTCCTCAAGCGGCACCCGGACTACAAGCTGAA
>CAZYAH010000436.1:0-2031 GCA_964645595.1 uncultured Alicyclobacillaceae bacterium
CGCCTCTTCCGGTATGGCGGCATAATCCGCGTAGGTAGCCCCCTGCTCCTTCACACGAGATGAGTCCGACCGACGTTCCTCCACCTAAACCAGCCCCTCTCACGTGCCCATCCGCCCGTCGACAAGGTCTCTTCCTCGTCCGCCGATTGCCTTTGCTCCAATGGTACAACAAAACTTCCACTGTCATCCATGGCGTAGTGGAAAATCCTTTCACATCCCGCAATTCCAACACATTTTCGGTTGACGCTCCGAATGGAGCGGCGTATTATTAAGTCTAACTTAGTAAGTATCACGTAATATACGGAAGAGGGGATTCCCGTGAAGCATGACGCGAGTCATCGCTTTTCCGACCCGACATTGCTTATTCTCGCCAGCCTCGCAAGTGGCCCCAAACACGGGTATGCGATGATGGAAGACATCCTCACCTTTTCTGGCACACAGTTGGAACCAGGCACACTGTACGGAGCTCTGAACCGCCTCGAGAAATTAGGGTTCATTGCGCCGTGCGAGACGGAGGAGCGACGTCGCCCGTACAAAATTACGAACGCAGGGCTGGAGTGGTTGCGCAATCGGATCGAAACACTCGAACGGATCACCGAAACCACGAAGAAACGGCTGACGCTGATGGTCGGATGGGGGACTTAAAAATGCTGACTCTCGCGAAATGGTTGCTGTTCCTGTATCCGCGCGCCTGGCGGAACCGCTATGGGACGGAGTTCGTGGCCGTGCTTGAACAGCATCGCATCACCCTGCGAACCCTGTTGGACATTGGGATTGGCGCCATAATAGCCCGCCTCACGTGGGAGCGGCCGGGGCTGTGGCCGCTGCGATTTGCGCTCGGTTTCACCATTTTGACGTTCCTTGCCCTGTCGACCTACACCGTTTTCCAGCAGAACTTGCGGATGGGCGCGAACCACCCGCAAGTGGAGATGGCGCAAAGCGCGGCAGAGCGCCTTGAGCGTGGAAATCCGATTGCGGACGTGATTCCGTCATCCACCGTCGACGTCAAGACGAGCCTCGACCCGTTTGTCATTGTTTACAACAACGAAGGCAAGCCGGTGCGCTCGACAGGATACCTGAATGGTGCCATTCCCCCGCTCCCGGCAGGCGTATTGGAATTTGCGCGCGCGCACCATGAGGACAAAATCACCTGGCAGCCGCGGCCGGGCGTCCGAATTGCCGCGGTGGTAGTGCGTTATAGCGGCAACGGCGGAGGCTTCGTGCTCGCCGGACGCTCATTGCGCGTGGTGGAACAGCACGAATCCGCACTGTTCAACACCGTCGGACTCGCGTATCTAGTCGCAACACTGCTCTTCGCGGTGGTGTTCACTGCATGGTGGCGCAAGGGGAAACAGACGGACCCCGCGAGGGAGACACCGTAATTCGCGTCGGTAAACAGGAGGCTGAAGCGATTGGACCGGGACTACTTCGACGCGCGGCGTTGATGGTAAATCGTACACGCTCGGCGAATGAAGTCCCGTTCCGTTTCCGAAAACGAGTAGACCTGCGGCTTTTGGCCATCCGGAAGCGCGTGGAAGTTGTTCCACGCCTTCTTCATTCCGTCCAATATTTCTGGATCCCCGGGACTATCTTTCACGCTCATCCCTTCGCCTTTGCCATCTCGTCACAGTAGATGTGAATGGCTTGCCTCAGGAACTCGGCCAACCCTTTGCCGTACTTGTCGATGTTGGCCGTGAAGCGTTGGTCCTCGACGTAAAGATTTCCGAGCCCCCGAAAGATGTCCAGCGTGCAGTCGTAAAAATTGTCGCTGATGAGTTGGCGGATCTCATGGACCGCCGTCTGCACCTCCGGATGACTGGGCCCCTTGTCCATCGCCGCAGCGACCTTGCGAAAGATCTCGTCCCACTTTTGCATGATCCCGGCCCAACGATCGGCAGAGTACTGAGATGTCCGCTGAATGACTGCGTCCACCCGCTCTTTCCCGTACCGCTCACGGGCCTCGTCCGCGTATTGGTTCATGTGGGCCTCGATGTCGCGCATGTCGAACCCCTTGAACATTTGCTCAGCTGC
>CAZYAH010000437.1:0-2024 GCA_964645595.1 uncultured Alicyclobacillaceae bacterium
CTGCACCCGTTCATTCCGTTTGTCACGGAGGAAATCTGGCAGTCCTTGCCGGTGGAAGGAAGCGCCCTGATTGTCGCCGACTGGCCAGTGCCAAACGCGGCGTGGAACGACGAAGTGGCGGTGAAGCAGGCGAGCGTCCTCATGGAGACCATTCGCGCCGTCCGCAACATTCGCGCCGAACTGAACGTGGCGCCGAGCAAACCCATCAGCATGCTCGTTCGCCCGGCGGACGAATCGACACAACAGCTGTTTGAACAAACGCGCCACTATCTGAAACGGTTCTGCAACTTGCAGGCGCTGGACATCGACACCAACGTCGAGGTTCCGGAGCAGGTCATGACCGCCGTGGTGACCAATGCGGAAGTGTACCTGCCGCTCGCAGACCTCGTTGACATCGGCGTGGAACTGCAGCGCCTCGAGAAGGAGCGGGCAAAACTGCAGTCCGAGGTGGAGCGCGTCGAGAAAAAGCTGCAAAATCCGCAGTTTGTCGAAAAGGCGCCCGCCCACGTGGTCGAAGCAGAGCGCGAAAAGGCGGCCGACTACAAGGCGAAGCTGGCGGCGGTGGAAGAGCGCATAAAGGCGCTTCGCGGCTGATGCATACCGGGCCCGCGACTTGACTTGAGTGACCGCGGGCCGTCGAGGAGAATACATTATGTCGGTAGAGACACAAAGTGAGCTGGAGTGGTTGCGCACGCGGCAGCGCTTTGGCGTGAAGCCAGGGTTGGAGAGGACGCAGAGGGTTTTGGCCGCGCTCGGCAACCCCGAGCAGAAGCTCAAATTCCTGCACGTTGCCGGAACGAACGGCAAGGGCTCTGTCTGCGCGTTTTTGACAGCGCTGTTGTCGGCCAAACACTCCGTAGGGACGTTTACTTCGCCTGCGTTTTCCGGATATCGCGGCCGATTTGTGGTTGCGGATGAAGAGATTTCGGAGCAGCAGTTTGCACGGCTGGTTCGCGTCGTTCGCGAGGTGTCCAGCGAAGTCACACCCAATGATCCGCTCACCGAATTCGAAGTGCTGACCGTAATGGCCATCTTGCACTTTGCCGAAGCCGCTGTCGACGCGGCCGTGTGGGAAACGGGTCTCGGTGGCCGCTACGATTCCACTAACGTGGTGCAACCGCTTGTCGCGGCCATCACCAACGTGGGAATGGACCACATGGACGTATTGGGGCACTCGATTCGCGCGATTGCCTACGACAAAAGCGGGATTATCAAACCGGGAGTCCCGCTGGTCACGGCGGCGGTCGGCGAGGCCCTGGACGTGGTGAAGAGGGAAGCGAAGTCCAAGGCTGCTCCGATATCGGTCCGCGGGGTGCACTTTGCCGACATTCCGTCAGCCACGCGCGGGCAGCAGCGCATGCACTACAGGGGTTTGTACAGGGACTTGTGGGACGTCCCTGTTGGTCTGTACGGGCGACACCAATTGGCAAACGCCGCTGTGGCCCTCGCGGTATATGAATTGGCGTGCAGAGAAGGCGGGTATGAACGCCTCTCCGACGCCGAAATCCGAGCGGCGATGCAATCCGTGCGGTGGCCCGGTCGCTTCGAGATCTTCGAACGAAATGGGAACTTTGTGATTCTGGACGGGGCACACAATGCAGATGGTGCCAAACAAATGGTACAATCGTTGCAGCGCTTCGCACAGGAACACGGAATCCCGGGTGATGAATGGACAATGGTGCTCGGTGTGCTGGCCGACAAGGATGTTCGCGCCTTATTGCGCATCGGGTTGCCGTTCGCGAAAAAGGTCATCGTCACCGCGCCGGCGGTGGCGAGGGCCAAAAAACCGGAAGACTTGGCGAATGATATCAAGGGATTGAAACCTGACCTGGAAGTGGAGATTGCAGAGACAGTGGAGCAGGCGCTTGCGCACGCCACCGCGACAAGCCAGTGGGTATGCTGCTGGGGATCTCTGTATACGGTTCATGAGGCGAGGCAGGCTATCAAGGAAAAGGAATAAGCGAAGAAGTGAGGACGGTGAGGCGCGTGAGTCGTTCCCAACATGTGCACTTCGTTGGAATTGG
>CAZYAH010000438.1:0-2024 GCA_964645595.1 uncultured Alicyclobacillaceae bacterium
CGCTTCGAGGACGGCAAGGGCACCAATCCCGAGGAGTTGATCGGCGCCGCGCATGCCGGCTGCTTTTCGATGGCGCTCTCCAAGATGCTCGGAGACGCGGGTTTGACCGCCGACAGAATCGAGACGCACGCCGCCGTGACGCTGGACAAGGTCGGCGAGGGTTTCGAGATCACCGCGAGCCACCTGACGGTGAGCGCAAAAATCCCCGGCGCAGACAAGGCGAAGTTCGAGGAGCTCGCGGGGAAGGCCAAGGCCGGATGCCCTGTGTCGAAGCTGCTGAAGGCAAAAATCACGATGGACGCGACGCTGGAAACGTAAGCCGTGACGTTCTACGCATCGAGCGCATTTGTAGACGAGCTTTTGATGTAACAACAAAAGGCTTGCCTGCACGATGGGCCTTTCATTTTCGGTCCTGCGATTCACGTGTCAGTGCCACAATTGAGGCATGCACGGCGATAATTTGAGTCCAAGTGAGCGGGAACTTTTCGAGCGGTTGCCAAAACCTCCCGCTATCGGAAGCGTTCGAACGACCAACGTTTGGATCATCGAATGGCTGCCGGATCGCAAAGACGATCCGAGGACCGGGTTGCAGCTTCACGAATGGATGGAAACTATTCGTCCAAAGTGGTCTGCATACAAAAGGTGTCGTACGAAGCTAGAAGTGATTGCCGCAATTGAACGCGCAGCGGAACTAGCTCAGGACTCAGGATTTGTACCGATACTTCATCTGGAGGCGCATGGATCGAAAAGTGGTCTTTCGGGCCCCGACGATGTCGGTGGCCAAGATCTTCTTCCTTGGGAAGACTTGGTCGATCCGTTGCAACATCTGAATTCGGCAACGCGCTGTAACTTAGTGGTTGTTGTAGCGGCATGTATCGGATTTGCGGGTATCGGAGCATTCCGTCGCGGTCCGCGAGCTCCTGCCGTCGCTCTTGTGGGGCCTGATGCCTCTGTCTTTCCACGCGATTTACTTTCAGGCACCAAGGAGTTGTACCGGCGTCTGCGTGATAACGATGCCAATTTGCAGAGGAGCGCTGAAAGTGCGTCTCAACAAGCGGGGAAGGTGAGGTTTGAACCAGGGCCTTTCGTAACCCTCTTCTACGAGGCATTTGTTGAGGGGGTAATTGTTGAGATGCGTCCTCGTGAGACGCAACTGCACATTGAAAGAATCGCGGCAATGGCTCGCGAGTCGTCTCAATACTCTAGTGCAAAAATTGACGATTACGCTGCGAAGCTTCCACAAATTCGTCCGACAATCCTGCAGAAAATTTGGGATGACATGTTCATGATTGATCTTTACCCGGAGAATAAAGATAGATTTGGGCTCGACTTACATGCCATAGCCAAACAAATCGCACGTGACAAATAATGTAAGCCCGCTACGCTTTCTCGTACGGCTTCGCCTCGATGAGTTTTACCAACGCATGCAAAATCCGATTCGCAGGCGTCGGCACGCCGAGCGCTTCGCCCTGCCGGACCACGTAGCCGTTAAGATGGTCGATTTCCGTCGGTTTGCCGCGCGCCAAGTCCTGCGCGGTGGATGAGTATTGCGTCGGCATCGCTGCGGCGATTTTGTAGGTCTTGGCGAGCAGGTCGGGCGCCATGGTCACGCCGCTTGCTTTGGCCACCGCCAGCGTTTCCTCGACGACGTCGCGCATGGTTTCGCGGATGCCGGCGCCGGCGATCATCTCGCCGTAGGGGAGCTGCGTGATCGCGGAGAGCGCGTTGTAGGCGCAATTCACCACCAGCTTCGCCCATAGCTCGCCCGCCACGTTGCCGGAGATCGTTACCGGGACGGCCGCCGCTTCGAAGGTTTTTTTTACTTCTTCAAGAAATTCAACTGAAACCTTGCCATCCAGACTGCCGATGACGAGGTCGCCGCGGCCGTGGTGCTTGAGATGCCCCGGGCCGGCCATCTCGGTCGCCACGTAGACCACCGCGGGAATCACGGGTTGGGAAACACGAGCCTGGATGCGCTCGGTGTTGTCGACGCCGTTCTGCAGGTTCACCACGAGGCTGTCGGC
>CAZYAH010000439.1:0-2003 GCA_964645595.1 uncultured Alicyclobacillaceae bacterium
GTGCCGGCGATGAGCGAGCCTTTGTTCGTCAAGCCGATGACCGGCTGGTTTTCGTGCTGGCCGGATTCAATTACCTTGCCGTCGGAGATGGTGATCCCAAGTGGAATGCCGCCCGTTCCGCGGTAGCCCACGTCCTTGAAGGCTCCCCCGTTGACGCCGGCCACAGCGTGTTCTCTGTCCACCATCTCGCTCACCGTCTCGCCGACGTCGCCGAGGTGCTGGGTGACCGCAACTTTGACGCGCAAGGGATCGTGAACCAGCATAATCTTTGCAGAGAACGTGCGGCCCTGGTAATCTTCGATGTCAATCCGCGGGTCGCCGCGCGATCCGCTGTAATCCTGTTCGGCGTGCGCCAGCGACGACTTTCCAGCGTCCATGTTGGCCAGATTTGGGTCGTGCGCTTGAATTTCCTTCTCGGACAACGTGAACAGCGACAGCGGCCGCAACAAATACCCGTGCCGGGAGGTCGCCAGTGAGTCGATGACGTACTCCCGCAGGCCTGCAAACGGCCCGTGGAAAATGAGCAGCGAACTGGAGACGAAGCTGTAGATGCCAAGCAGCAAAACAAATCCCAGAGCTTTCAGGGCTCGCAAGTGATAACCTCCCAAAATTGTGCGTTTTGTCGATGGGAGTCCGAGTCTTCATAGTGTTCGTCAGGAACCCCCGGTTTACTACCTTGTTCGTCAGCGTGATTCGACAAAGTATTGCATTGTTCCACCGAATTTTATAATATAATGTCAGCAACGATTCTTGTCACCCGGCGAGGTTGACAAGGGTATATGAGCGTTAATGTTGCTACGGCTTCATTAACTCTATATCTTCTTCGGGGAGGTCAGGTACGCCTGGCCTCTTTTACTCAAACACTAGGGAGGAATCCTGTGGAAAGAGTAATGGTGTTCATTGACGGCAACAACTTTTATCACGCGTGCAAGTACTACCTGAAGCAGCCGCCAAGGTACAATTTTCAACAAATGTGTGAACTCGTCGTCAACAAGCGTCCCAATCGCCAGCTTTTGCGGTCCTACTTCTACACCGTGAATGATCCTCAGCAACAAGGACTCGTCGCCGCACTCAGTCACATCCCGCGCTTCACCGTGGTTCAAGGCTGGATTCAGAAGCTGAAAATTCCAGGCGTCCCGTTTGACCCAAACAACCCCAACACTTACATTCCCGTCGAAAAAGGAACGGATGTAAATCTCGCCACGCAACTCCTGATAGGTGCCTACACAAACAGCTATGACACCGCGATTATCTTCAGTGGAGACACCGATTATATTACGCCGATTCAAGAAATCAAAAAACTCGGGAAGATTGTTGAAGTGGTGCTCACGCCGGGACAGCCCACCGAACTGCGGAAGGAAGCAGACGAGGTATTCGAGTTGACGGAGGAAGATTTCCAGCGGTGCTGGCTCGGCCCGTACACGAGTCGGCGCAATTCGACCAACCCCACCGCATCGTGACGGGGAGGCCTGGTGTATGGAGAGCGTCCGCAAGCGGATTGGCCAAAGCAACCTGTGGGCGAGCCCCATCGGCCTTGGCTGCATGTCGTTCACATCGGAAGAGAATGCGCGCGAGCTGATTGCCCTTGCGCTCGATAAAGGCGTCAACTTTTTCGACACCGCCGATTTGTACGGACAGGGGCAGAACGAAGAGTGGGTCGGCAAAGCCCTGAAGCACAGGCGCCACGACGTAATCCTGGCGACAAAAGTCGGCAATCGCTGGGAACCGGGCAAGCCGGGCTGGTGGTGGGGGCCGACGAAGGAATACATACTGCAAGCCGTAAAGGACAGCCTCCGCCGCCTCCAGACCGACTATATCGACTTGTACCAGTTGCACGGGGGAACCCTGGATGATCCCATCGACGACATCATCGAGGCGTTTGAGCGGTTGAAAGCGGAAGGCGTCATCCGCTACTACGGGATTTCGTCCATCCGCCCGAACGTGATTCGCGAGTACGTGAAGCGTTCCAACATCGTCAGCGTCATGATGCAGTACAGCCTGCT
>CAZYAH010000440.1:0-2002 GCA_964645595.1 uncultured Alicyclobacillaceae bacterium
CTGGGCCCACCTGTCCCACTCCTTCCTTTGCAACTCCCTGTTAGTATGAGACCGCAACCAGGGATCCATGCAAAAAAGAAGCGGCCTGCGCTGAGGCAGACCGCCTTTGACCAAAGTGAATCACGCTTCCATGATGATGGGCAGGATCATCGGGCGACGCCGAGTCTGTTCGTACAGGTACCGGCCCAGGGTATCGCGCACCGCTGTCTTCAGAGACGACCACTCACTGACGTTGTCGGACACCATCTTCACCAGGGTCGATTCCACCAGCTTCGTGGCTTCGTCGAGCAACGCCTCCGACTCACGCACGTAGACGAATCCCCTGGAAATGATGTCGGGCCCCGACAGGATGGCTCCCGTCGCCTTGGACAGCGTCACCACCACGACCAGGATGCCATCCTGCGACAACAGTTTGCGATCCCGCAGCACGATGTTGCCCACGTCGCCGACGCCGAGGCCGTCAATCATCACCGTTCCCGCCGTGACCTTGCCGCCGAGGCGAGCGACGCCGTTCTCAATCTCCAGCACGTCGCCGAGGTCGAGTACGAAAATGTTGTCCTCTTCCACACCGACATCCATCGCAAGGCGCGCATGCATGCGCTGCATGCGGTACTCGCCGTGCACGGGAACGAAGTACTTCGGGCGAGTCAGGTTGAGCATCAGCTTCAACTCTTCCTGGCTGCCGTGACCGGAAACGTGGACCCCGCGGTAGATGACGTTGGCGCCAACGCGGAACAACTGGTCGATGGTGCGGGCAACATACCGCTCGTTCCCCGGAATCGGCGAACTCGCCAAAACCACGGTGTCCCCTGGCAGAATCTCAATCTTGCGGTGAGCGGCCCGAGCCATGCGCGTGAGCGCCGACATGGGCTCGCCCTGACTGCCCGTCGAGAGGATGACCAACTTCTCGGGCGGAATCTTGCCCACGTCGTCCGCGTCAATCAATGTGGCGGGATTCATTTGCAGGTATCCCAACTGCAGAGCAATCTGGATGTTGTTTACCATGCTGCGACCGACGACCGCCACCTTGCGGCCGTGCCGCTCAGCCGACTCAATCACCTGCTGAATGCGGTGAATGTTCGACGCAAACGTCGCCAAAATGATGCGCCCAGGGGCGCTGCTGACGATGTCATCGATTGCTTTGCCCACCACGCGCTCCGACGGCGTGAAACCTTCTCGTTCTGCATTCGTACTGTCCGCGACCAGTGCCAGCACGCCGCGCTTGCCGAATGCGGCGAGCTTGTGCAAATCGGCCTGTCGGCCATCGACCGGGGTATGATCAAACTTGAAGTCACCAGTATGAACGATGAGTCCCTCTGGCGTGTTGATGGCAAATCCGCCCGTGTCCGGAATGCTGTGGTTGACGTAGAAAAACGAAACCTCAAAGGCGCCGAGGCGAATCACACTGTTTCCGTCGATGAGGTTGAGTTTTGCCGTATCCAGCAATCCGTGTTCGCGCAGCTTGTTTTCCACGAGCCCCAAGGTTAGCGTCGTACCGTAGACGGGAACGTTAAGGCTTTTGAGGACGTACGGCAAACCGCCGATGTGGTCTTCATGGCCGTGCGTGAGAAAGATTCCACGCACCTTGTCCTTGTTTTCCACCAAGTACGTGATATCCGGAATCACTGCGTCGATGCCGAGCATTTCTTCTTCCGGGAACTTCAAACCGGCGTCCACGACGATGATGTCGTCGCCGTAGCGGTACGCCGTCATGTTCTTGCCGATTTCACCCACACCGCCCAAGGGAATGATAGAGAGTTTTGTCTTGTTCTTTGCCAAAGTTGCACCTCCGTAAAAACCGCAAAAATAACAAGAAATTAAAATTTTTCAATAAAATGTAAAAAAGAAAAGTGAACGGATACGCAGTAAGGTGAACGCGTTCTCTTCAACGGATACGCCATTCGCGCCCGTTGCCCCGGTCAAACGCACAAATTGTCCCATTCATCCCGCGTTCCGTAGTGATGCTGTTCGTTCTTTGAAATTCAAAGCCGCACCAGTCACT
>CAZYAH010000441.1:0-2001 GCA_964645595.1 uncultured Alicyclobacillaceae bacterium
CACATCTCGTCATTTCGCGCCGCCTCGCGGCGACATCGACTAATATAGCACGGTCGCCGACCCAGATCAAGCGGAAATTCGACAAAACATGCGAGGAAATATGTGGCTTCGATGAACTCACGCGGTGTTCCGCTGCAGTCTGGCCGACCGGCGGTTCCATTCCATCTCCGACACGACGATGCCGGCGAGAATCATCACCACGCCGCCCCAGCGCAACGGCGACACGTCTTCGTGCAGGATCACCGCTGCGGACAGCACAGCGACGGGAAGTTCGATGGAGCCGAGAATGCCAGCCATCCGCCCGCCGGTGTGTGGAATGGCAATCAACATCAGGCTGAGAGGAATCACCTGGGCAAACAGACCAGACACGAGTGCCCATGGCCACAGCCGGTGCCAAAGCCCCGCCTGCAAGAGGCTCGTCGGATGAAAGACTGTAAATATGGCGGCGGTCGAGATGGTGGAAGTCAGTGCGGACCGGAATGCGGGATTCGTATTCGGGTCAGCGTAACCGGACACGTACAATGTAATGGCGTAACAGAGGCCGGATAGCAGTCCGCACACCACCGCCCACGGCGAGAACCGGCCGATTGACTGCTCAAACAGGCCGACGGCCAGTACTGTGCCAATGCAGATGAGCGCCAGCCCAATCCACTTCTGGAGCGGCGGCCACTGTTTCGTGACCAAAATGTCAATGAGCACCACCATCCAGGTGAACTGAAACAGCAACACGATGCCGAGCGAGGCCGGCAGATGCGTCAGCGCGAGGTAGTAAGTGTAACTCGTTCCCGCTGCAGATAGAGCGATGACCACCAGGACCCACCACTGCGATTTGCCGATGCGCCGGTTCCCTGGCCAGCACAGGGCAATGAGCCACAGGGACACTAGGCCGACCAGGTACTGCGCATCGGTCGCCTGTTCGACGGTAAAGCCCTCCTCATACCCCACCTTCATGATGGTAGAGACGACGCCAAAGCTGCTCCCCGCCAACAGGACCAAAATGGCATACCACCAAACCTTGCGCACAATGCATCCCCTCCATGAAAAAACCGGGCGGATTGCCCGGCGACCGGTGACTCAATAGCCCGGTGACAAAATATCCGTCTTAATATTGTCTGTCTAGTCCGCAAAACTTGCAATGTCGCGGCGGTAGTGCATGCCGTCGAAGGCGATTGCTTCCGCGTTTGCATACGCAATCCGGCGGGCACTCTCAAAGGTGGGAGCAGTGCCGTAGCAAACCAGCACGCGCCCGCCACTGGTGACGAGACCTTGTTCCGTCTGCCTGGTGCCGGCGTGAAACACGTTGCGGCCGTCGACGCCGCGGATGACGCTGCCCGTCAGCGGCTTCTCGGGATAGCCTGGTGCGGCGAGTACTACGCAAACCGCACAGTCGGGACGCCAGCGAACCTCGACGTGTTCCAGCTCATCATCAGCGACAGCCCACAGAATTTCCAGCAGGTCCGATTCGAGGAGCGGGAGGACGACTTCCGTTTCTGGATCTCCAAACCGACAGTTGAACTCAATAACGTACGGCCCGTCCTCCGTCATCATCAAGCCGGCGTACAGCACCCCGCGATAGACAATGCCGCGCCGGCGCAACTCGGCAAGCAGCGGCTGAACGATGCGCTCTTCGACTTGCCGCACCCCGTCTGCCTCCACAAAATCCGGCACCGGCGCGAACGCACCCATGCCACCCGTGTTGCCTCCCGTATCTCCTTCGCCGACGCGCTTGTAGTCCCGAGCGGGTACCATTGGAACCGCGCGGTGGGCGTCGACAAAGAACATCATCGACACTTCCCGGCCGACCAGGTACTGTTCAATCACCACTTTGCTTCCCGATTGGCCGAATTTGTTGCCCACCAGCATGTCGTCGATGGCGGCGGTCGCTTCCGCCACCGTTTGCGCCACGACAACGCCTTTCCCCGCCGCCAAACCGTCCGCCTTGACGACAATCGGCGCCCCGTGTTCGGCGACGTACTGCTTTGCCGCCTCGGCATCGTCAAA
>CAZYAH010000442.1:0-1993 GCA_964645595.1 uncultured Alicyclobacillaceae bacterium
TAGAGCTCGGTGTGCCCTTTTTGCCGGCCGAAGCCTTTTACCTCGGTGACGGTGATGCCCTGCACGCCGATCCCCGAGAGGGCTTCGCGCACCTCGTCGAGTTTGAACGGTTTAATGATCGCTGTGACTAGCTTCATCTCGACTCCCCACTAGAATTTGTACAGGAACTGCAGGCCGTACGAATTGTTGTTGTTGCGGCTGGTCACGCCGTCCACGTCGAGGAACGAGGCGACATTGGACCGGTCGCGGCGGATTTCCGCGCGCAATTCGACGGGTTTGATTGGTAGCCACGCAACCGTAAGCGTGTTCTCTTTCCACTTCTGTATCACGCCGGTGCGGTAGCCCTGCTTGTCGTTGAAGACCTCGGTGCGGAACGACAGGCGCCACTGGTCGTTGAACTGGTAATTCACGTAGCCGGCGAAGCCGTCCCACTTGGACTTGGTGGCCCCGCCCGGGGTCACGTTCACGGTGTTTTCCTGCGAGGCATTGTCGTAGTTCAGGACGAAGATGAGCTTTTCCGTCGCATTGATTGTCAAAACGGCATCAAACAGATTGCGCTGTCCCTCGAGCTGGAAGGCAGGTGGTAGCTCTGTTTTCGTCAGGCCGGCGGCGCGCTCCTTGCCGAAGTGGCCCATCGCGCTCAGCGACACCATCTTGCTGGGTGACCACAACAGCCCGAGTTCGCCGGTCTTTGCGGAATTGGTGTCCTTGATGTCGTCCCATCCCTGATTGACGCCGCCGACGAGCGACAGCGCGTCGCTGAACGCGTAGGTCGCGCGAAGTCCCGTGTGTGTAAACGGAATGGCGTAACCGAACAGGATCGAGCGCGAGAAATTCGTGTTGGTCGGCGTATTGATCACCTCTGCGCCCGCGGAGGTGACGAATTTCCCGGCAATGATCGTCCACGAGCCTTTCGCGTACTGCAGGAATGCCTGCGTGACGTCGAAGCGATCGCGGTCGCATCGGTTCCCATTTGCGTCGATGTTCGTTACGACGTTGCAGAGATTGCCTTTCTGGGGGCTGGTCTTGTACGGCGCGATGACGTCGGCGTCCTTGCCCACGGTGAGGTTGACCAGACCGCCCAAGCCTTCTTTCGGCTGGTAGGCAAAGGTGCCCGCAAACTGGCGCAGCGCAACGCCGCTTCTCTCGATATCGAATACGCGGTTCGGAACCCCGCTCGTAAAGACATTGCGGCGCGACAAGTGGTTAATCGAGGCATCCACGTAACCCGAAACGTCGAAGATCCCCACCTTTAAACCTTCATCCTTTGCCTCTGCTGGCGGCGCTGGCAGCTGTGCGGCCGCGAGACCGGGAACGGCGAGTGCGGAGGCGAAAAGGGCTGCAAGAATCGTCTTACGCATTGGGAAATCCCCCTGGATGAATGGTTGCGATATCTAATTAGCACGTCGTATGCCAGGGTTTTTGGCACAGACAATCAATGAGTTACAAACGCCCCCGCGAGTTGTTCGGACCGGCATGCCCCAAATCGGGGCATGTGCGCTGCCCCTGCCCGAAACGGGTGCAGTCCGCCCGCCAGGTCAAAATTATCCAGAAGTCTGTACGCTAACCGGCATGGCTGAACGAAATCCGCTGGACGAGCTCCGCGAGCGCATCGGCGAGGCCTTGCGCGCCTCGCCGGTACAGGACCTGGAAAAGAACCTGCACGCGCTCATGGCCGCGTTCTTCGAGCGCTTCGGCCTCGCCGCGCGCGAGGATCTCGAGGTCCACAAAAAGCTCCTCGAGCGGGCCCAGGCAAAGCTCGCTGCGCTGGAAGCCCGCGTCGCCGAACTCGAAGCGCGCAAACCGCCCGCGTAGTCCGCGCGGGTAAACCGTCTTGCCACGCGCTGCGTTCTTCGCAGAGGAGGACCCATGTCGCTTGCAACCGTGGCGAGCCGCGCGCTCGCGGGGATAGATGCGCCCGAAGTGGCCGTCGAAGTTCACCTCGGGCCGGGGCTGCCCTCGTTCACCATCGTCGGGCTGCCCGATGCCGAGG
>CAZYAH010000443.1:0-1978 GCA_964645595.1 uncultured Alicyclobacillaceae bacterium
CCTTCAGCTGGTACAAGAGGGCGAGCTCTTCCATCTCGTGCTGAGGGTCTTCCTCAATTTCCCGCCGCTCCTGAGCGAGCGCAGTTTCCATCACTTCGTTTTCCGACTTCGTGGCGAGCCAGGCGCCAGCGCCCATTGAAAGCGTGCTGGCCAGCGCACCAAAAAAGCCGCTGATGAGAACCGTTTGGGTGTTGTCGGTAAATCCGGCAACGCCCGAGATGATGCCGAAAATCGCGCCAAGGCCGTCGTTGACGCCGTATATGGCGTCGCCGACCCAGTCCTTGGATCCCTGGCGGTGGCGCTCGCTGTTCCACAGTTTTTTCAGCCGACTCTCCGGGTTGTGGTTGGCATTTAACAGCTGATCCAACTCGCCGTGTTCCGCTTCGTCGGCGTCGATTTCGTCGAGAATCCGCACAATGGATTCGTCGTCAATGACGTTGCGCAACGATCGGTACCAGGTGGCGTTGCTGTCCTCAATCGCCTCAATTCGCTGCACAATGCCCACGGAATTGAGCCCATCCAGCGATACCCGCGGCTTCTCCAAGCGGGACACGTCGAAGCCGGACTCCGTCAGCTTCTCCTCCCACATCCGAGCGTGTTTGTACTCGACTTCAGCAAGTTTGTTGAAGATCTCTCGACGCCGGTCATCCGATTCCTGTTGCGCGGACAGCTGGTACAGCTGCGCCGCTTCCATTTCCCGGCGCCAGTTTTCGACCATTGTCTTCTGTATGTAATCCCGGTTTCTTGACTCCGTGGACATCTCGTTCCTCCTCTTTGATTCAGTTGTATAATTTTATCATAGGGACATTGTTCGGAAAATGTTGAAATCGGCTCGTCCAAGGGGGATTCGTAGATGGCCGACATTGCACTCAAGCGGGTTTATGAGCCGTGGTCCGAATCCGACGGTAAACGCGTGTTGGTCGACCGCCTGTGGCCAAGAGGTGTGACCAAAGAGGCCGCTCGTCTGGACATGTGGTTGCGCGAAGTCGCCCCTTCTCCTGAACTTCGGAAGCAGTTTAACCACAAACCAGAGCGATTCGCCGACTTTCGGGAACTATACCGGACGGAACTTAAAGAGGATCCGGTTCACCAGGAAGCGGTTCAGCAGATTCTCACGTGGGCTGCCGAGGGCCCGGTGACGCTCGTCTTCGCCGCCCGCGATCCGGTGCACAATCACGCCATTGTCCTGCGCGAGTTTCTTACTGAATTGCTTTAAACAGTGAATTCGGAGATAGCATGATGGACCACTTGCTTACAGCTTTCAAAATTGTTCACGCCGTGATTGAGGATAATCCTATACCGTGGGCGCTGACAGGGAGCCTTGCTTTCCTGCTTCGAGGCATTGATGTACCTGTGAAGGACATCGACATACAGACCAACAAGGACGGGGCGTATGAAATCGAGCGCCGGTTAAAAAAGTTTGTCACCGTACCTGTGCAGTTCAGGTCGTCTCCAACAATCCGTTCACACTTTGGCAAGCTGCTCGTGAATGGTGTATCCGTTGAAATTATGGGTGACATTGAAAAGTTGACTCCGGAAGGTTCCTGGTTGCCCACACCTCCGTTACATACAATTACAGAGCGAATTAACTTCGATGGAATGTCCATTCCCGTGCTGAGGGTTGACTACGAATATGAGGCGTACAAGCTGTTGGGGAGAGATCAGAAGGCTAAGTTACTTCTTGACTGGATTACCAAGCAGCGCAAATAGATATTTCGACACACCACTGGCCACACTATTTTCTCCGTTTCATCAGATAAAAGATCGATTTCAAGAAATCCCGGGTACCCTTGAAAGAAAGTGTAACGACGACTACCGAGGTGCAGAATATGAGTCCGACTGCCAAAAATGCGGCATGCGTTCCAACATCCTCGTCCCACGTCCCGGTAATAGTGGTATAGAAGACCTGAATGCTAAAGATGAAATAAAAGATAGAAAGTACGAGCCTTCTATTGTTGTTGTCGTTTTGATAGAGTTT
>CAZYAH010000444.1:0-1957 GCA_964645595.1 uncultured Alicyclobacillaceae bacterium
CTGGCCGTCACACCTCTGGATGATCCAGTTACCTGGATGCGTTTTGCTCTGCCAATGCGCGTTCGGCAATCTCGATGGCGCGTTTCACCATGTTTCCAGCGTCCCGGGTGGTAATTCCTCCCCACCCCTCGCGCTGAACCGTGTCGTAGAAACCTAGTTCCTTCGCGAGTTCATACTTGAACTCTTCCGACATGATGCCACGTCTTCTTCCCATCGATGAGCGCCTCCTTTTCCTTGACGGCCACCCTTATCTTTCGCCGAAGTGCGTCTCTGCAAACAGGAAGTTTCTTTCTCCGACAAGCAAGGCGCGAGCCAAATGCGAGCAAAAAACAAAAAAGCGACTGTTGCCAGTCGCTTTGAATATCAAACATAAAAATACGTGTTTCTTACCGTTGGGTGTATGTGATGCGGACGTTGTCTCCGTCACGGCAAACCATGAGCTCTACCGTTTCGGTCAACACGTCAGCATAACTGTAAGAAACACGTTTGAAACTTCCGTCCGGTGGGTCGAGCTTTACGACGAACACGGAAGGGTATGTTTCTTCGAGAACTCCCGTCCGTTCGACCGTCTTGCGCCGCCCGCCGTTGGCCCTCAGCAGGACCCGTTCCCCGATGAGACCATCGAGGCTTTTTTTGATTTCGTGGAGCGCATTTCTCGTCAACACACACCACCTCTTTCCAAATGCATTGTAGCACAAGGCAAAGGTGGTGTCAAGAAAGAGTCATAATTATAGCAACGCATCATTTCCGTTGTCAATGGTTATTCTGCGCTACTTTTGTCGAATTGCCTGAGGATCGAATTTCCTTTGCCGTGAAGCCCAATTCAAGTGGCTGATTTTGGAAGTCCAAGTCGGTACTTTCCGCGCGATTCCAGTCCACCGATTCCGTCGGTGCCCGTGTACGTGGAGCGGATCACATCGTAGACGTTTATCGTCTCGTTAATGGAGGTGAAAGCAATTTTTTCAGCGATGAACACCGGGTCCAGTGCGTGGATCATAATCCGCTGCGGCGAACTGGCGAAGTTCGCTCCAGCGTCGAGAAGCGCTTCAAAGTGGGATTGACAGGCTCCGGCGATGATGACCAAGTCGTCCATGTTCCGCGAGTGCTTGCGTGCGTTCTGAACTGCCTTCACGAAATGCCCTGAGTTGCGGTAGTTGAGCAGGTCTTCCCAGCCCTTTCCCTTCCGGATGAGACCGTCGTGGCCTGTGATAATCAAGATGTCCGGTTCATACTCAGCCAACAGTTTGTTGACTGCCGAAGGCATCTGCGATTCCAGCACATGGTGACCGTACGCCCGGATCCCGAGTTCCTTGTACAAGTTGAGGCATTTTTGCAAGTACGTCCCGTCTCCGTCTAAATGCAGAACCCGTCCGGGCCGTTCAAAAAAATCAGGATGCGATTGAAAGCGAGCTTCCTTTCTTAACGACCGTTTTTCCGACTCCATCGCGCGCCTGGACTGCACCAGGCGGAGGCATTCGTCCTCGACGTGCTTTCGGTTCGCCTCGAACTGCTGCCGTTCTTCATCCGTCAGCGCCTCCAGGTCGGAAAACGGGGCATCTGCCATCAAACGCACGTCAATGCCTTTAAGAATGGCAGTCTCCGATTCTGCGTCGACTTCGACAACGACAAAGCACAAGTCTTTCCCATAGGACTTGCGAGTCACAATATCCCCCGACTTCCACACGGCCAAACCCTCCTCTGCTGAGGCTGTCACACCCTAGCATATGGCCTAAAGGATGGCTGCGTGACGAGGGGATGGCGGCTTCTGCACCGACCTCTTCTGCGCTGGCCAGGGTTGTCGAGCCACTGGACCGGTGCAATCTGGCCGCACAAATAGAAAACCGACTCAGTGCTTTGTGTACCGGTCGGCAACCTTGGACGCCCCGAAGGAATCGGGCTTTATGCGGGCCTCGTAGCCACTTTGTGTAATCCAGGAGACAATCTCCCGCACCAGCTG
>CAZYAH010000445.1:0-1956 GCA_964645595.1 uncultured Alicyclobacillaceae bacterium
CAAGTCGATTGCCGAAACGTACCCGGTATTGCGGCCGGTCATCGAGGGCGCGAAACAGGCGGGCAAACCAGTTCGCGGATACGTCTCGACGGTGTTCGGGTGCCCGTACGAAGGGACTGTTGCGCTCGACCAGGTTCGGTCGGTGTGCTACCGGCTCCTTGAGCTCGGCGTCGACGAACTGTCTCTCGGCGACACCATCGGCGTGGCCGTGCCGACGCAAGTGACCAAGGTGGTGGAGGCGCTCGCGAAGGAGGTTGGGCTGGACCGACTGGCGCTTCACTTTCACGACACGCGGGGGATGGCAATCGCCAACGTGGTGGCCGGTTACCAGGCGGGCGTACGCGTGTTCGACGGCTCCATCGGGGGCTTGGGGGGATGCCCTTACGCACCCGGAGCATCCGGAAATGTGGCCACGGATGATCTCTTGTATCTGTTTTCCGGCATGGGCGTCGAGACCGGTCTGGACAGCACCCTCGTCGCGGACGTCACGAAGTGGTTTGAGGCAGCAGTCGGCCGCCCGCTGCCAAGTCACGCGCGCGCCGTCGCGCGCAGCCAGGAGAGGAGGATGTGCGGTGAATGAGGGACTTGTTATTGTGGATGAGAAGAACGGGATTGTAACGCTGACGTTGAACCGCCCGGACAGCGCGAACGCCCTTTCCTTGGCATTGCTTTCAGAATTTCAAGAAGTGTTGACAGAATTAAGGTTTCGTTCCGACGTGCGCGTGGTCATTCTGACGGGCGCGGGAAGCAAGGCGTTTTGCGCCGGCGCTGACCTGAAGGAGCGCAGAGGCATGGATGAGAACCAGGTGCGCAAGACGGTCGGCCAAATCCGCGGCGTGGTCGAGGGGGTGGCCAACCTGCCCATGCCGGTGATTGCCGCGGTCAACGGCGTCGCCTTTGGGGGCGGAACCGAACTCGCGCTCGCGGCCGATTTGCGGATTGCGGCGGAGAGCGCCAAGTTTGGCTTGACGGAGACGAGTCTCGCCATCATTCCGGGCGCCGGCGGCACACAGCGGTTGCCGCGGTTGATTGGGCTGGCCAAGGCAAAGGAACTCATCTTTACAGCGCGGCGCATTGACGCGGCGACCGCGCTGCACATCGGCTTGGTCAACGACGTCGTCGCCGACGCAGAACTGTTGCCCGCTGCCTATCGGCTCGCGGAGGAGATTGCGCAAAATGGCCCAATCGCCGTTCGCCAAGCCAAATTCGCGATGGATCAAGGCTGCGAGGTGGATCTGCGGACAGGCCTGGCGATTGAAGAGAAGGCTTACGAAGTCGTGATTCCGACCCGAGACAGGTTGGAGGGGCTGGCTGCCTTCGCGGAAAAGCGCAAGCCTCGCTATGAAGGTCGCTGACACAAAGGAGTGGAATTGTCGAGATGAGCAACGAACAACTCAAACAATGGGCGAATCGGGTCAAGGCGGGCGGACCGCAGAAATATCACGAGAAAAACCGGGAGTCTGGCAAGCTGTTTGTGCGGGATCGGCTGAAATTGTTATTTGACGAAGACATTGAGATGGAAGACGGACTGTTTGCAAATTGCATGAAAGAAGACCTGCCGGCCGACGGCGTTGTGACGGGCATTGGCCGCGTGCACGGCCGCCCGGTCGCCGTCATGGCCAACGACAGCACGGTGAAAGCGGGAAGCTGGGGGGCCCGGACGGTCGAGAAGATCATTCGCATCCAGGAAGTGGCGGAAAAAATGCAGATTCCGCTGGTTTACCTGGTGGACTCCGCGGGGGCCCGGATCACCGACCAGGTCGAGATGTTTCCAGGGCGCCGGGGAGCGGGCCGGATTTTCTACAACCAGGTGCGCCTCTCGGGCATGATTCCGCAGGTTTGCGTCCTGTTCGGTCCCTCTGCGGCGGGAGGAGCGTACATTCCAGCGTTTTGCGACATCGTGATCATGGTCGACAAGAACGCCAGCATGTATTTGGGGTCGCCGCGCATGGCCGA
>CAZYAH010000446.1:0-1950 GCA_964645595.1 uncultured Alicyclobacillaceae bacterium
TCGGACTCTGGAATCAGTACGACGAACTCGTCGCCGCCAAGTCTGGCCACGGTGTCGACGTTGCGGACGTGCGACTGGATCCGCCGGGCAATCTGCTTCAGGACCGCGTCCCCCACGTGGTGGCCCAGCGCGTCGTTGATGTCCTTGAAGTGATCCAAGTCCAGGAACATGACGGCCGGATGCCGCCGGTACCGCTTCGCCTGGTTGAGCGCAACCGCGAGCCGGTCGTCCAAAAGCCGCCGGTTTGGCAAGCCGGTCAGCTGATCAAAGTACGCCAGTTGATGGTTCTGCGCATCCAAGTGGTTTCGCTCAATGGCGAGGCCGGTGACGTAGGCGTACTGCTTGAGCACGGCGAGTTCGTAGGCAGTCGGGGACTTCGGCTTGGAAAAGTACAGCGCGAACGTCCCGACCACGTCTCCCTTGGAGTTTTGAATCGGGTGCGACCAGTAGGCGCGCAGTCCGTTGGTCAGCAGCGGTTCGCGGATGTGCTCCAGTTTCGGGTCCTTGCCGACGTCGTCCACGACGACGCTGTTCCGCTCGACCGTTGGCACCTCGCGGAGCGCGGAATGAAACCCCTTTCCTGCGTACTCAATAATTCTCTGCAGAGCGGGCGGCAAGTGGCGCGCCGAACCAAGGTGGAGCGTTTGTTTCAGCGGATCGAGCAAAAGAATCGCCGCGGTGCAGCCGGGAAAGCGCGTCTCAATCGCCGCGACCATCTCGTCAAACACGTCGGACAGCGGCGCTCCGGTCGCGATCTTTTCCAGGATTTTCGCCTGCCCCCGCATGGACGTCAAAAGGTGTTGCACAGCCCGGTACGACTCGGCCGAAGCCAACCGCACAAACCCGGCCGTACTGGTGCCAAAGAGGGCAATCCAGTAGAAGACCGGGTGTGAAAACACCAGGCCGCATAGGATTGCGGCCAAGGCAATGCCGAGTGCCAGCCATTCAATTGTCTTGAGCAAACCTGCGTTTTTCCACATTCGTCTGTAATCCGCACGGTATTGGACGGATTTTCCTCCCCGTGGAGACTGAAAACAGTGTCAATCATACCGAATTCATCATCTATTCGGAAGAGTTGCGAGTATACCGATTACGCGCGGGAATCAAAGTACGCTACAACGTCGCCGGTGTAATAGTCGCAGCCTGTGGACGCCACGTCGCTGCGCGCCCGAACGAGCAGGTTGTGCAGCGCTTGCGTCAGGTCGGCGCGCAAGGTTTCGTCAATCAGGAACTCGACGCCGTACTCAAACACGGGATAGGACAGTTCCTCCTTCCACACAATCCGCCCTTCCAGCTCCCACTCCTGCTGCATGATGCGCACTTTGAACCGGTACAGGATCTGCGAATTCTCGGGCAACTTGAGGTTGGACAAAAAGCGCAGGCCGCCCGGACCGATATCCTCGATGAGGATGTCGGTGTACGCAAGGCTTAGGGTTCTTGAATGAAATTGTGAGATGGTCAGCTGCCCCCTGACCGGATAGGGAAGGCAGAGGCGAAAATACTTTCGCCGGGCCCCATGGCCCCTGCGCTCTCCGGCTTCATCGGCGCTCTGCGGGCGAATTGCGCCACACTGAAGGAGTCGCTCGAACTCCTCGGCCGGAAGCGGTTTGCTGTACAAATACCCTTGCACTTCGTCGCAGCACTGCCCCGTCAGGTACTCCAACTGGCTCATTGTCTCCACGCCTTCGGCGACGACCGTGAGCTGGAGCTTCTTGGCGAGCTCGATGACAGAACTCACAATTTCCGTGGAAGTATGGTGCGCCGGTACATTGGCGACAAACGACTTGTCCAGCTTGATTCCGTCGAGTTCAAACTGGCTCAGCCAACTGAGCGAAGAGTAACCCGTCCCGAAGTCGTCGAAAAACACGCGAATCCCAAGCGCGCGCAGGCACTGGATGGTTTTTTCGATGGCCGGGTCTTTCGGCAAAATCGACGTCTCGGTGATCTCCA
>CAZYAH010000447.1:0-1950 GCA_964645595.1 uncultured Alicyclobacillaceae bacterium
GCCTTTCCCCGCCGCCAAACCGTCCGCCTTGACGACAATCGGCGCCCCGTGTTCAGCGACGTACTGCTTTGCTGCCTCGGCATTCTCAAACGTCCGGTACGATGCCGTCGGCACGCCCGCCGCGGCCATGACCGCTTTGGCGAACGACTTCGAGGACTCCACCTGCGCGGCATCGCGCGTGGGTCCGAACACGCGAATCCCTCGTGCGCGGCAGGCGTCGGCGATGCCGAGCGCGAGCGGGGCTTCTGGCCCGACCACAACGAGATCGATCCGCTTGTTTACAGCGAACTCCACCAACCGCTCCACGTCGTGCGCTGCAATCTCGACGCACTCCGCCACGGCGCTCATGCCGGCATTCCCCGGCGCCGCGTAAAGCTGCGGCCGATGGGCGCTCTGGCCAAGTTTCCAGACGATGGCGTGCTCGCGCGCGCCGCTGCCGACGACGAGGACCTTCGGCGACTGTGGAATATGTACTGACACCGATGACCCCTCCTGTTCAGTGCAGAAAATGGCGCTGGCCAGTGAACACCATGGCGATTCCGTGTTCGTCTGCCGCAGCAATGCTGTCCGCGTCCTTGATGGAGCCGCCCGGCTGGATGATGGCCTGTACGCCCGCCTCCGCAGCCGCATCCACCGTATCGCGCATCGGGAAGAACGCATCCGACGCCATCACGGCCATCCGCGCCTTGTCCCCCGCCTGTGCAATCGCAATGCGGGCAGCGCCGACGCGGTTCATCTGACCTGCGCCAATGCCCACTGTCTGATCCGCGGTCGCCAGGACGATGGCGTTTGACTTGACGTGTTTGACAATCCGCCAGGCGAACTTGAGCGCCGCCCACTGTTCAATCGTCGGCGCCTTGCGCGTAACCACCGTAACCTGTGGCGGCTTCGCGATGTCCACCTCCTGGACCAACAGCCCACCGCTCACCCGGCGGAACAATAGGTCTCCTGGGTGCCAGAGCGGGAGCTTCATGTCGACCTGCAGCAAGCGCAGGTTCTTCTTTCGGCGGAAGAGTTCAAGGGCATCGTCGCTGAAACCTGGCGCAATGACAATTTCCAGAAACATCTCCGTCAACCGTTCGGCGAGTTCCGCCTTCACTACCCGGTTGGTGGCGACAATGCCGCCAAAGATGGAGATGGGATCCGCTTCGTACGCCTTCTGGAACGCCTCGAGTGCGGTCTGTCCCAGGCCGACGCCGCACGGGTTCATGTGTTTCACTGCCACAAACGCGGCCGTGTCGAGGTCATCGAGATCGCGCAAAATGCTGAGCGCTGCGTCCGCGTCCTGGATGTTGTTGTAGGACAGCTCTTTGCCTTGCAGTTGGCGTGCGCCAGCGATCGTCGCCGGCGAAGCTCCCGGTTCGGCGTAGAACTGCGCCGCCTGATGCGGGTTCTCGCCGTAGCGAAGCGACTGCTTGCGAATGAAGGACATGTTGAACTGTTCGGGCCACTCAACGCCTGCAGACGCATTGCCCTCCGCTGCGAGAGACTCGGTCAGGTAGCGGGCTATCGCCGCATCGTACGCGGACGTGGTGGCAAACACTTTCGCTGCCAGCTGCCTGCGCTCCGCTTCGGATACGCCCCTGCCAGTCAGCAGGGCGGAGCCAATCCAGGCGTAGTCAGCCGGGTCCGTCACCGGTATGCAGTGCTTGTGGTTTTTGGCAGCGGATCGCAACATGGACGGGCCGCCAATGTCAATCATCTCGATGGCCTCGGCCAGCCCAACGTCCGGTTTCGCCACCGTCTGCTGGAACGGGTAGAGGTTTACGACCACCAGCTCAATCGAGTCAATTCCGTACGTCGCCATGCTGTCGACGTGGGCTGGGTCCTCGCGGAGCGCAAGAATTCCGCCGTGAATCTTCGGGTGCAGCGTCTTCACGCGGCCGTTCATCATCTCCGGAAAGCCTGTGTAGTCTTCGACCTGCGTGACCGCAATGCCCGCTTCCTGCA
>CAZYAH010000448.1:0-1945 GCA_964645595.1 uncultured Alicyclobacillaceae bacterium
GGATACTCTCGAACGTCTGCGCGAAACGCCGCGACATTTCTTCGTCAATTTCGTCGATCACGATTTCCAGCTGCGCCCGGGCTTCCTCCAGGTCCGTTCGCTCGCGCTGCAAGAAACCGATTCGTTCCGACAAGCGGTTCCATTCGTCAATGGCACCGAGCTGGACTTCACCCAGCGCCGCGATTTTCCTGCGCAGGCTGTCGGCCGCCCGCTTTGTCTCGTCCGGGTCCGTGACCGCAGGATAGTGCTCCTTGGCCCACTCGTACGTCATATGGTAGTTTTCACCCATGCGCTGCAGCGCGTGGTTTAATTCGATATCCGTACGCTCAGCCAGCACCTCGGCGCGGTGCAACTGTTCGTCGGCAACCGTGACTTCCCTCTGTTTTTCCCGGTACGCCTTGTCCGCTTCGGCAACCTTCCCCTCCAAAAGCTGCCGTTCCTGTTTCACTACGGTAAGCCGGGCCTCCAAATCTTGAACCTGGTTTCGCAAGTCCACGAGGAGCTTTTCTGTCGACGCAATCTCGTCCACGAGGGACGTCCGGTTGGCCACAAAACCCTGCCATTCCGCCAGCAGCTGCGCATCGCGCTGCGCAAGGCGCCGCCGGCGCTCGTCAAGCTCCTGCAGCTGTGACCCCAACACGTCGGCCTCCTGCTTGAGCGTTGCAACTTGCACTTTGAGCGCCGTCATCGATTCCTTCACAGCCTCAACGGCTTCGTCCCGCGCCTGCAGCTCGGCGCGCTTTGCGGCCAGCTCCGTTTCAATGCGCGCCAACTCCGACTCGGTCGCTGCCAGTTGCGCGCGAGCCTGATTCAGTCGCTCCTGCAAGGCGTGCTGCCCAGCCGACAGTTGCTCCGCTTCCCAGCGAACGCTCTCCAGCCTGTCCAGCGCGTTTTGTTCGTTCGCCTGGACCTCTCGCACTCTCGTCTCCAGCGAAGCCAGCGACTGCTTCAGCGTGTCGATGGTGGCAAGCAGACCGCGCTGGCGTGTCTGGATGTCCGTCATTTCGCTGCGCAATGCCTCCTGCTTTGCACGCAGCTTGATGACCAACTCCGCGGTCTCCTGGATCTGCCTCTCCACTTCCGCCTTTTCGCGAGATCTCCCCAACAGTCCAGGTCCCTTGCGCGCGTGGCTGCCGCCCGACATGATACCACCCGGGCTCACAACATCTCCGTCCAGAGTGACGATGCGCACGCGGTAATCAAGCTTTCTTGCGATCTCGTTGGCGTGAATCAGTTTCTCCGCTACCACCACATTGCCGAGCAGGTGGCGTACGACCTCTGTATATTGGGGCTGGCAGTCAACGAGATCGGCTGCCACACCAACGAATCCGGCCAAACCGGACACTTTTTGCAGCTCCGCCGCGGCAATCGACCTGCCGCGAATGACCGACAACGGCATAAATGTCGCGCGGCCGGCTTGCCGCTGCTTCAACAGCTCAATTGCCGCCCGTGCGTCCGCCTCGGTGCCGACCACGATGTTCTGCAGGGCGCCGGCGAGCGCGGTTTCAATCGCCGTCTCGTATTCCTTCCGCACTTGAATCAGCGCGGCCAGCGGGCCGTGAATGCCCTTGAGCCGACCTTTGTCCGCCTGCTGCAGCACGGTGCGGGCGCCGAGCGCGTAGCCGTCGTAACCTTCTTCCAGTTCCTTGAGCAATTCGTGCTTGGACTGCAAGGACGCGGCCCGCGACTGCGTCTGGTGAATTTGGGAGACGACCGCCGCTTCCTCCTGGGCCTTTTGATGCAGCATGGCAGAAGCCTGCTCCAGATCCGCTTGTGCCTGCTCCAAGGCAGCCAGGGCGGACTCCCTCTCAGCGGCCAGGTCGCGCAATGTCGCCTGGTGCATCTGGATTTCGTTGGTCCACCGCGCTTCCTCTTCGGCCAGGCGAGCCTTCTTGCGGTCGTCCTGACCGAGGGACTCCTCGGACATCTTCAGTTCGTTGCGGAG
>CAZYAH010000449.1:0-1932 GCA_964645595.1 uncultured Alicyclobacillaceae bacterium
GACAAGCCGGTTTTGCTCAAACGAGGCCTCTCCGCAACCATCGAAGAGTGGCTGATGGCCGCCGAATACATCCTGGCGGAAGGCAATCCAAACGTCATTCTCTGCGAGCGGGGCATCCGGACGTTTGAGACGTACACTCGCAACACGCTGGACCTCAACGCCGTCCCGGTGGTACAACACCTGTCCCACCTGCCGGTGGTGGTGGACCCGAGCCACGGCGTCGGCCACTGGCGGTACGTCACCGCGATGGCGCGCGCAGCGATTGCCGCAGGCGCCAACGGGCTGATTGTGGAAGTCCATCCCAACCCGAAAGAGGCGCTGTCCGACGGAGAACAGTCGCTGACGGTGGAAAACTTTGAGAACATGGTCCACGAAGTCCGCCGCATTCACGAGGCCATGAACATCATCGCCGCCCCGGTGCCGGTGGAGAAGCGGTAGACCATGGCAGACGTTGCGCCGCGTACCATCCTGGTGGTCGGATGCGGACTCATCGGAATGTCCTTTGCCCTGGCAGTGAAACAGCGGCATCCGGACATCCGGTTGTTCGGAGTGGAAGCGCACGAACCGTATCGCCGCACTGTGCAGGCTTCGGGGATCTTTCAAGAGGTGCTGCCCAATCTGCCGAAAGCAGGCCGCTTTGACTGGGCGGTCCTCGCCACGCCGGTGGATGTCGCCTGCGGCCAACTGGCAGCAGCGGCAGAGGTGGCCGAAGTGATTCTCGATGTCTGCAGCGTCAAACGCGACATTTGCAGAACGGCAAAAGCATTGGGCCTTGCGGATCGGTTTGCGCCCACGCATCCGATGGCCGGGTTGGCGGCGGCGGGGCCAGCCTTTGCGCGGAGTGACCTGTTTTCTGGTGAGCGGTGGATCACCTTTCCCGCCTGGCGGGCATGTTCTTTGGTACATCCGCTGCTCGCGTCCCTCGGCGCAAAGATTGTCCACCTGCCTTCGCCGGAGGCCCACGACGCCGCGATGGCGGCCGTGAGCCACGGCATCCACGTCACGTCGCTTTCTGCCATGTTGGCGTACGAATCCCTGAAAACCCGCCAGACCGAACCATTGGCCAGTTTGACCGGCCCTGGTTTTGCCGACATCACGCGGCTCAGCGCGTCGCCGAGCGGGTTTTGGGTAAGTACGCTGTCAGCGAACCGGGAAAATGTGTTGGAATACATCGCCGAGCTGAAGCAGACGTTGTCAGCGTTTGAGCGGGTGCTCCTTGACGACGACCGCCAAGCGCTCGCCGAGCTCTTGGATCAGGCAAGAAGCGCACACCACGTCTGGAGAGAGGAAAGAGGTTGACCACGATTATGGCGGAGAACCAACGGGAAACACGGACGTTTCGCAAGACGGGGCGGCTCTCGGGAAAGGTCCGCGTGCCGGGAGACAAGTCCATCACGCACCGCGCCATCCTGTTCGGACTGCTGGCGGAGGGTACCACTGTGGTGGACAACTGGCTGGACGCGGGCGACTGCCGCTCGTCCATCCGCGTCGCGGAGCAACTTGGCGCCAAGATTGCGGTGGAACCGGGGCAACTCTCCATCCAAGGCACTGGCGGCGAGTTGGCCGAACCGACCGACGTCCTCGACTGCGGCAACTCCGGCACGACGATGCGGCTGTTTCTCGGCGCCCTCGCGGCGCGGGTGCCCTTTGCCTGCCTGACCGGCGACGCGTCGCTGCGCAGACGTCCGATGGACCGCGTCATGAAGCCGCTCGCCGCCATGGGCGCCGATATCCGGGCTCGGTCGTCCCGCTATGCGCCGCTTTGCGTCGTCGGGCAGGAGTTGCGGGGAATTGAGTACATACTTCCGGTGGCGAGCGCGCAGGTCAAGTCCGCCGTGCTCATCGCGGGACTTTTGGCAAACAGCGGATCGACCACAGTTGTGGAGTCCGTGGCGACGCGCGATCACACGGAAAAGATGCTCCGCGCGTTCC
>CAZYAH010000450.1:0-1921 GCA_964645595.1 uncultured Alicyclobacillaceae bacterium
CGGATGATATTCCAGGTACCCCGCGACCTCTGCCTCCACCGACGATGGGATGAGGCGCGCGCAGAGCATCGCCAGCGTGCTCTTGCCGCAACCGCTCGGACCGAGGAAGAGGACTGACTGTCCTTCCATCAGTTCAAACGAAACATCGCGCAAAACGGGAGACTTGGCGTCTTCGTACTTGACAGTTACCCGTTGAAAGTGGAGGAGGCTCTCCGGCCGCCTCGACCGAAGAGCCTTCTCGTCAACCAGCTGATGGTCAACCTGTACCTGATTCTGGCCAATCATTACGCATTCGCCCGCATCTGCTTAGCAATTTCAAAGTTGCGCAGCGCACCGGTCTTGTAGAGCGCATCGCCAACCAGCTTCGCAAGCAGTCCAGCGAGGATGGCACCGCTCAGGAGAGTGGTCACCAAAAACCCGAGTTGGTTGCCAAGCGTGTAGGCATTGCCGCCGTACTGGAAGTACCATTGCACGAAGTACCCGAGTCCGCCGAGGGCGCCGGACAACATCAGGGTACTTGCGTTGTACCGCTTCCAGGCAAAGAGCGCGAAGCCAATTTCCATTGCGCCACCCTGCAGCAGGCCGGACAACAGCGTCGACAGACCGTACGTCCCGCCAAGCGCTGCCTCTGTAATGGCGGCGACGAGTTCCGAGAGCAACGCCGCTCCGGGACGACGGACGATGTACGCTACGAGTCCGGAAGCAAGCCACCACATGCCATTGATCAGTCCTTGAACCCACGGCGAAGCGGTCGCGACGAAAGTATACAAGTAGTCCCAGCCCACGTAGATGACACCGCAAACAACGGACAAGATAACTGCGACAACGATTTCCCGCAACTTCCACATGACAAAATCCCCCTTTTTCTCGGCGCCAGTGATGGTCGGCACCCCGAGCCCACGAAAAAACCTCTATCATGCTTGCGGCGCACAATAGAGGTACACAGAGTCGGTATCTTCCGTGGCACTTCCTCCCGCTGGTATTACCCAGATCGAGTCCACAGGGTTGGCGAATGCTTCGCCTCTCAGCCGCACGGTGGGCACCCCTAGCGCCTTTCGCTATGCTGTTACGCCCTCACTGTACCACGATTCGCGGCACGTGTAAATGCAAGAGTTTACTGCCGGTACCCGTTTGGGTGACTCTCATGCCACCGCCATGCGGACGCAACGATGTCCGCCAGGTTCGTGTACTGCGGTTGCCACCCGAGGACTTGTTTCGCCTTGTCGGAGGAGGCCACGAGAACAGCGGGATCGCCAGCTCGACGCGGTGCGTATACAGCCGGAATCGCGCGTCCGGTCACCTCGCGGGCCACTTCGATGACCTGCTGCACGGAAAAACCAGTTCCGTTGCCAAGGTTGAACGCCTCCACTCCGCCGCCTTTGCGCAAGCGCTGTACCGCCAAGCGGTGTGCGCTGGCGAGGTCCATGACATGGATGTAGTCGCGAATGCAGGTTCCGTCCGGCGTCGGGTAGTCGTTGCCGAAAATAGACACGTGCTCGCGTTGCCCGAGAGCCGTCTGCAGCACAATCGGAATCAAATGCGTTTCGGGGTTGTGATCTTCCCCGATGGGCAGTTCCGGATGCGCCCCGGCGGCGTTAAAGTAGCGAAGAGAGACGGAGTTCAGCCCATACGCTTCGTGGCACCAGCGAAACATGCGCTCAATAGCCAATTTAGTTTCACCATATGGGTTGGTCGGGACCGTGGGATCATCCTCGAGAATTGGAGTGCGAACCGGTTCCCCGTAGACCGCGGCCGTAGATGAAAAGACGATGTTTCGGACGTTGTTCTCGACCATCGCCGACAGGAGTTTCGCTGTTCCCGAGACGTTGTTGTGGTAGTAGTCCAGGGGTTTCCGGACACTTTCTCCGACCAGTGAATTGGCCGCAAAGTGAACCACGGTGTCGACGTTGTGTTCACGGAG
>CAZYAH010000451.1:0-1918 GCA_964645595.1 uncultured Alicyclobacillaceae bacterium
GGTAAATGGTACCGACGGGGATCACCAGGTAGTCGCCCGGCCCAAAGGCGATTTCGCCAAACATCGACTGCAGCGTGCCGCGCCCTTCGTGGATGAACAGGAGTTCGTCGCACTCGCCGTTCTTGTAGAAGTCCGCCATGCTGTCCGTCGCCACGCACGTGCCAATCAGCACGTCGTCGTTGCCGAGCAGATACTGGCGAGCGGCGATTGGGTCCCCCGACGCCGTCAGCCTTGTGGTCCAAAAGTGGCGGTGGCGGAGCGGTCCCGGCTCTTCCGCCACGTACTCCACCGGCACAGGCCCTTCCACGCGGCGAACCGCCGTCGGCGGGAACACGTGGTACAAAATGGACTGAATGCCGGAGAACCCTTTCGTCCCAAATACCTCTTCCTTATACAGCGTTCCGTCCGGCTGGCGGAACTGCGTGTGGCGCTTGTGCGGAATTTCTCCGCGCGCAACGTAGTACGGCATTTACGCTCCCCCTCCCTCGTCGGCGGCGACAATCGGCGTACGCAGCACGCCGAGCCGTTCTACCGAAAGTTCCACTGTGTCGCCTGGTTTGAGCCAGTCCTGGATCTCCGTCCCCAGTTCCAGAATGCACCCGGTGCCCACAGTGCCCGACCCGAGCACGTCGCCCGGAAGGAGTTGGACGTCGGCAGAGGCACGCTCAATCATCTGCGCAAACGTGTAGTGAATGTCTGCCAGGTTGCCCCGGGAAATAACGCGCCCGTTGACCGCCGCCGTCATCTCAATCCGGTGCCTGCACCCATTCTCGCTGCACTCGGCGACGTCGGCCAGTTCGTCGGGGGTCACGAGGTACGGACCGAACGACGTCGCAAAATCCTTCCCTTTGGCGGGGCCGAGCCCCACCTTCATCTCCGCGCGCTGGATGTCCCGGGCGCTCCAGTCGTTGAGCACGAGAAATCCGGCGATGTACTCGTCTGCGCGCTCGACCGGTATGGACTTGCCTGGCTTCTTGATGACACAGGCGACTTCCAGTTCGAAGTCCAGTTCGCGGCACCCGCGCGGCGCTGCCACCGGATCGTCCGGGCCCA
Organism: uncultured Alicyclobacillaceae bacterium; assembly: GCA_964645595.1. Classification (GTDB taxonomy): domain Bacteria; phylum Bacillota; class Bacilli; order Alicyclobacillales; family Alicyclobacillaceae; genus Alicyclobacillus_A. Next base: position 1,054 of record CAZYAH010000451.1, read on the forward strand.
GAAAACTTGCGGCATTCGAGAAGTAAAACACTGGGAACTCGTACCATTCCGGAACCATGTCCAAGCCGCGCTTTCTGCGGCAGGTGGCGACGTGCTGTTCAAACGCGTAGAAATCGCGGAAGGACCGCGGTTGAAACGGCCGCTGCAGACAACCTTCCGCAGCGGACAGTTCTCCGGGCAGCGGAGCACTTCCCTCCTCTGCTTTCGCCAACTTCCACTCTTCGTACAGTTCCTCGAGGCGATCCCATAGGTCGGTGGCGGAACTGTGCCAAACAATCGCCTCCAGGCTCCCGATGACCTCCAGGAATTCTGCGTCAATCGGCTTGCCGCGCTTCGCAGACAGCCACCGGTAGGCCTCGCGTATATCGACAAACCGCTCATCCGACAGAACCCATGCCGCGCAAGAGGCGTCCGTCTTGCCGGACTGCCCCTCCTGCCGCGCTCGAACACTTGCCAGCTTCATTACAGATTCCCGCGCCTAGCCTGTTCTTTTTCGATGGCTTCAAAGAGCGCCTTGAAGTTTCCGTTCCCGAAACCGCGGCTGCCCTTGCGCTGGATGATTTCGAAGAACAGCGTCGGCCGGTCCATCAGCGGTTTGGTGAAGATTTGCAGCAAGTAGCCTTCCTCGTCCCGGTCCACCAGGATGTTCAAGTCCTGAATCGCCTTGACGTCTTCGTCGATGGCGCCGACGCGTCCCCACAGGTCTTCGTAATAGGCGTCGGGTGCCTCGAGGAACTCAACCCCCGCTGCTTTCAGCTCGCGCACCGTCTGGATGATGTCGTTCGTCTTGAGCGCGATGTGCTGCACTCCTGGACCGCCAAAGTAGTCGAGGTACTCCTGAATTTGCGACTTTCTCTTCCCTTCC
>CAZYAH010000452.1:0-1916 GCA_964645595.1 uncultured Alicyclobacillaceae bacterium
ACATCGGCATACTGCGCGAGAGCCCGCCGAGCGACGGAATCAGGCTGGTGTCGGTTCTATCCTTGATGGCGCCAATCAAGAAGAAGAGCAGCGCCGTCAGGAGCCCGGACGATACCATCATGAACATCGCGCCCTGCAGACCGGCCGGATTGAGGGCCGCGATGCCGAGCAGGACGAGACCCATGTGGCTGATGCTGCCGAAGGCAATCAACCTGCGCCAATCCTTCTGCGCCCACGCGGCGAACGCGCCGTAGAGGATGTTGATGACGCCAAATACCGCAATCAGGACGCCGTAGGTCCGCACTTGGCCGGGGAGCAGGCCGACTCCGAAGCGCAGCAGGACGTACGCCCCCGTCTTCGTGAGAACGCCGCCGAGGATCATGCTGGTTGGCGTGTCCGCGTATTCGTGCGCGGTCGGCAACCAGGTGTGAAACGGCACAAACGCTTCTTCGATAAACACTGCCAAAAGCAGGAGCAGGAACAGCACACTCCGCGCTGTGTCGGTAAAGAGCTGCGTGGAGGCGGTGTGCATCGCCTGCGTCAGCGTTGGAATGTCAAAGGTGAGCGCGTTCAGAGTATCCGGTGTGCTCGTTGCGCCAAATACGCCCACGGCACCGTACGCAATCCCGATGAACGCAGTCAACAGGGCGACGGTCGCCAGTCCGCGGTAGATGAGAAACTTGAACGCAGCCGCTTGCCGGCCGGGTTCCCCAAACAGGTAGATGAGGAAGAACGTTGCGACCAGCGTCACTTCCAGCCCGACGATGAATGTGAACAGGTCCAGCGCGGCAAATACGGCCAGCAAACCGGAAGTGAGCAGCGACATCCAGAAGTAGTACTCCTTCGTGCGCTCCACCGTCCGCTTGGCCGCTATGATGGCCAGCAGCGAAACAAAGCCAGTCAAGGCGACGAGGGACAAGGACAGCCCGTCCACGCCGAACGACAGCCCGATTTTCAAGTCCAGGCCGCGCCACATTTCCGGAAACGCGAACCAGGTCAGCGACGTTACCTTTTGGAATCCGGTCTGGCTGTAGTCAAACTGCGCCCAAGCGGCCGCAGTCAGGACCAACGCCGCTGCGCTGCCGAGAAGAGCCACGCCCCGGTGCACCGCCGAGCCGACTTTCGGAACCACGAGGATGACCAGCGCGGCAATCAGAGGTGCTGTGACCAGCCAAAACAGAAGGCCCATCCTAGAACACACCTCCTAAACGGTACATCGCGAGAGCAATCAGAATCAGGAGCCCGAAGCCCGCGGCCACCCCGTACGTCTGAACCTGGCCCGTCTGCGTGTACTTGAGCCCGAGGCCCACAAAGTACGTGACTTTTCCGGCGAGCTGGACAATCGCGTCGACGATGTAGCGGTCCACAAAGTCGACAATCGCAGCAATTACCTTGCCGGCGCCGACCACTACCGCGTAATAGATTTCGTCCAGGAAGAACTTCCGGTACGAAATCTGGTAGAGAATCCGGAACTGCTGCGCCAGCTTCTCGGCCGAGATGACTGGGCGCCAGTACATCAACGCAGCGAGCCCGATGCCGAGCAATCCGACCGCGACGCTGAGCGCCATGAGGGGGACGTTCTCTTCAAACGTCGAGCCAATCGATCCGCTCGCCGCATCCGCGAACAGGTAATGCTCCAGGCCAAAGTCGTTCCACGGCGTGTTGAAGAAGCCGCATACCGTGGCGAGCACGGCGAGGATCACGAGCGGGAGCGACATTACCCAGCCGCCTTCGTGCGCGGCTTCGTGTTTCGCCTTGTCGCGCGGTTCACCCGTAAACGTGAGGAAGAACACGCGGAAGATGTAGAACGCCGTGCAGAACGCTGCCACCAGGGCGAACCAGAAGAGCACCGTGTGGCCGCTTTGCAGCGTCGCGTTCAGAATGTCGTCCTTGGACCAGAAGCCGGCGAACGGTAC
>CAZYAH010000453.1:0-1916 GCA_964645595.1 uncultured Alicyclobacillaceae bacterium
CTCTGAAACCGCCCTTGCGCTGAGTCCAATCAGAATCATGAAAATCGGAATGAGCCCCGCCGTGCCCGCCAGAATGGCTGCGGACAAGACGTCCTTCGCAAGTACTACAACTAGGATGGTCGCCGGGATAAACGTCGCCATCGCCAGCTGGGGCAAATACCGCGTAAGGTAAGGTTCCAACTGCTCGACACCTTCAACGGCTGTGTTGAGCAGTTCTCCGGTTCGTTCAGATCTGCTGTACGCAGGCCCTAACGCCTGAATTTGGTCGATGAGTCTCTTGCGCAAGTCCGTTTTCACCGAAATGGCCATTCGATTCGCACAAACTTCGCCGGCGCAGAGGCAAAGGGCACGTCCTGCCATGCTGCAAAGGAGCAGGTACATGGACAACTCCACATGGCGAAGGTCTTGGCCATCGACAAACACGGCGTTGACAACGCGGGCGACCAACACCGCCTGAACGACCGTGAGCACCCCACCGCAGATGTGAAAGAGCAGTGCAGATGCAAGCAATGGGTAGCTCGTTCGGATCTCGCAGAGCAGTCTTCGATTCATCATCAGTAGTCCAGATGCTCCAGTTTGACGCGTTTTCGGAATACCCAGTAGCTCCACGCCTGATACAAGAGCACAAGCGGCAGGACAATGAGCGCGACGACGGTCATGACGCGCAATGAATACGGGCTGGAAGCCGCATTGTACACGGTCAGGCTCCAGGCTGGGTTCAGCGAGCTGATCATGACGCGGGGGTACAGCCCCATAAACACAGTAATGGTAGACAAAATGATGGTTGTCCCCGTCATCGCGAACGCCCAACCGAATCGCTTCGCCCGAATCAGAAAGCGCACCGAGATGAGAGTCAGGCCAGCGGCAATCGGAATTGGGCCTGGGTCCACGCCGAGTCGGGTAAAGATGTCCGTCTCAAAGTACGTGAGAACCACGACCAGGAACAGTACGGCGGTCGTGACGCCGCCAATTTTCATCGCAAAGGCGCTGGCTTTTTCCTGAACTTCTGACGATGTGCGAATGGTGACAAACAGCGCTCCGTGCAGGAGAAACAGCAATGCGACGCTGATCCCGCAAATGAGGGCGTACGGGTTCAGCAAATTGAAAAAGCCGCCCACGTAGTTCATGTGAGCATCAATGGGTACGCCTTTCATCAGGTTTGCCAGCGCAATCCCCCACAAAAAGGGAGGGAGGAAACTCCCGAAGAAAATGATCCAGTCCCAGGTTTCGCGCCACCTTGAACTCTCGACTTTGCTGCGAAACTCAAACGCCACTCCTCTGCCGATGAGAGCCAGAAGCATGAGAAACAGCGCCAAATAGAATCCGCTAAACAACGTGGCGTACCAATTTGGGAACGCGGCGAACATAGCGCCTCCGGCCGTGATGAGCCACACTTCGTTCGCGTCCCAGAAGGGCCCGATGCTGTTAATCAGCACACGGCGCTCTGTGTCGTCTTTGCCTAGAATCGGCACTAGCATGCCGACTCCGAAGTCGAATCCTTCCAGGAAGAAAAATCCGATAAACAGGGTGCTGATCAAGATGAACCACAATGTGTTCAGGTCCATGTACTATCCTCCCAACATGCTTCAGAGTGAAGGAACCACTGTTTCTTCCGGCACTTTTCCATCGGGTTCTTCACGAATCACCTTGAGAAACAGGAAAATGTCAATCGCCGCGAGGATCCCGTACACAACGCCGAAGCCAAGCAGCGTTGTCAGGACCTGACCTGCTGGCACCGTTGGCGAAACGCCATCTGCCGTCCTCAACAGCCCGTAGACAACCCAGGGCTGACGCCCCATTTCCGTCATAATCCACCCCATGGTGTTCCCGATAAACGGCAACGCAATGGCTGGGACCATCCATCGGAGATACCTCTTGTGTTTTTCGATCCGGTCTTTTATGGACAGGTACACGCC
>CAZYAH010000454.1:0-1905 GCA_964645595.1 uncultured Alicyclobacillaceae bacterium
GTACCGTTTGGGTCGAGTGTCAACAGAAAGTCTATGCAGCCACGCATGAACTCACGGATTTCCTGAGACAACTCGAAGCAAAGATCAAGTAGGCCACTAGGGGCAAGTACCGATGAGGCCTACTTGATCATGCTAGGAATATCCAACACATTCCCTCTAACGCGGCCCGGATGGTTCACCGTCGGGCCATAGAGGCCAAGACCAGTTTGTAGGTTCGTTGTCCATCGTCCTCGGTCAAAACAACACTCCCCGCAATCCGGTTCGGCAGTTCGGTGTTGGTCATCCCCAGTTGCTTGCGATAGTGGTACGATTCGAGGCGCACCTCGACGTCCCGGGCGCGCCCGGGCGCAAGTGGCTGGTACAATCCCAAAGCGGGCGCGTAGTCGTTTTTCAGGACGACGATGGAACCGTCCATCTGCACAGCATCCAGCGCCGAGTCGTTCAGCGCTCGGCGCCAGTCTGTCGCACCCGTCGGGAACAGGGTGACCCGTCCGTCCGCTGACGTGACGCCATAGCCTGTGATCTGGCCTTTCGCGAACACCACAACCGTGGCTTTGGACACAGGTTCCCCGTCTTGATTTGTGACTCGCACGTGCAAAGTCGCAGTCCCGAGCGGCAAGTGGTTCAGTCGCTCTGCAACTTTGCTGTCCGCAATCCATCGCGCTGCGCTCTTCGGGATCTCTTCCAGGACCACATCCGGATAAGTCCCCTGCACACCGGACCCCGTGACACTTACCTGTGGATTCGCAGAAGCTTCCATCGTCAGCGTCGGCTGATAGGGAGAGCCGTCCTGAAACACGCCGGTGTCGTAACGGACAACGGGTCGATATCCGTCCTTCCAGGCAACCACGGTCACCACGCCAGATGGGGGCAGGTCCTTGCCAAAAAACGCTTGCAACATCGGATCGGTTGGGATTTGCAAGCGTTGTTCCGGAGTCTTTCCACTCGCGTCCGTGGTCAACACTGGGCCAACCTTGCCGTTCTCCACAAATGCGACGTGGACACCCGGCAGAGGGTGTCCCGCCATATCCCGGACCACCACCTGTGCCGCGCCGGTTACGCTGCCGGTGTTCAATAGCTTGTCGTCGACAGCATTGGCCTGCTTGCTGTCTTGCAATAACGCCTGGGCAGACAGCGATGCCGACGCCGTGAACTCTGCCCCGGCGTGATTCCCGGAGCGAGTGACGGCAACCGACGCAGCAGAATCGGACGCATCGCTGGCGGTCGTCATGTGTCGCTGAAGTGCGTTCAATCCGAGTACCACGCCCACCACAACGGCGGCAGTGGCGCTTGCCAAAGACGAGATCCAGACCCACGGGCGGCGACGCCGACCATTCGCACGTTCCCGAAGCTCCGGCTGGGCATTCCGCAGTGCTTCGAACAGTTGCTGGGTGCGCTCCTCCGGCACGTCGGACATCCCGGCACGCAAGATGCGATTTAATGAATCGTTCAGTCGCAGAGCGCTGGTTACTTTGCGCGAGCATTCCGCGCAGGTGCGGAGGTGGTTGTCTATGTCACCGACGTTGACCGCTGATTCGCCTTCGATGTACGCCCAAACGTCATCCCAACTCAGATGATTCACCCCTCTCCCTCCTTTCCAGCCTCTCCATCATCTTGTGCCGGGCTCGGGAGACCCGGGTACGAACCGTACCGGGGTTCATCCCCACCACCGCCCCGATTTCCTCATATGAAAACTGGTGAATGTGTCGCAGCAACAGAATTTCCCGGTCTGGATTCCCCAGTTCGTCGAGTACCATCACCAACTCGCTCGCAAGCTCTTTTTGCAAGACGACATCCTCCGGCCCGGCGTCCGTCGAAGCCCACGCTTCCGTCAGCAGTTCCACATAGGTCGGGGCCCGTTTCGCCTTTTTGCGGCGTAACCAGTCAAGGCACAGGTTGCGCGCG
>CAZYAH010000455.1:0-1904 GCA_964645595.1 uncultured Alicyclobacillaceae bacterium
CGGTTGACATCGACACCGGCCAGCTTCAGACCGTGCATGAAGCGGCTGTACGACAGACCATTCATGCGCGCTGCCGCATTGATCCGTTGGATCCACAGACGACGGAAATCGCGCTTGCGAGCTCGACGATCCCGGTATGCGTATAGCAAAGATTTCATGACCTGCTGTTTTGCGGTCCGGAACAGGCGATGTTTAGAACCTCTGTAACCACGAGCGAGTTTCAGTATTTTCTTATGACGTCGACGTGTAACCACGCCGCCTTTTACTCTTGCCATTACTGTGTTCCTCCTTGTCCACAGGCGACACAAAAGTACGCCAATTGTCGGGTCAAATTACTTCAAGTAAGCGACCAAATCTTTGATGCGGCGAATGTCGCTGTTCGAAACGAGCGTTGTCCCGCGCAAGCGACGCTTGCGTTTAGGCGACTTGCCTTCCGCCTTGTGGTATGCAAACGCGTGAGCTCTCTTCAGTTGTCCAGAACCGGTCTTTTTGACGCGCTTCGACAACCCACTGTGCGTCTTCATCTTTGGCATGTTGAGATCCTCCATTTCGTTGGTTCGACCATCCCTGTCGACGGCAGGGTGCAAGGACAAGTCCACGACGGAATTACATCGTCCCCTGTTTTGGCGCAAGGATCATGATCATGTTGCGCCCTTCAAGGCGTGGCGTGCGCTCCATGGTGCCAACTTCCGAAGCAGCCTCCGCCAACTTCATCAGCAACTGTTGACCGATGTTCGCGTGCGTGATTTCGCGACCGCGGAACCGAACCGTCACCTTGACTTTGTCGCCGTCCTGCAGGAACTTCAGGACGTTCTTCAGTTTAACCTGAAAGTCGTGGTCCTCGATATTGGGCGTCATCCGCACTTCCTTGAGGACGATGACTTTCTGGTTTTTACGAGCTTCCTTTTCCTTTTTGCTCTGCTCGTACTTGAATTTCCCGTAGTCCATGATGCGGCAAACGGGCGGTTTGGCAGTCGGCGCGACGTTTACCAGGTCGAGGTTCTTTTCCTCCGCAATCCTCCGCGCATCACGGATATTCATGATACCGAGTTGCGTCCCGTCAACGTCAATCACGCGAACTTCGCGGGCGCGAATTCCGTCATTGACTTGAAAATCTTCTTTGCTAATACCCTGTCACCTCCAGAGTGTGTGGGACATCTTCCTGGACCATAAAAAACGGCGCGGCCAGGACCGCGCCTCTCTCATTCTCACACCATGCACCGAAATCAAACCGAAGTTTGATCTACACAATCGCTGAGAAAGGAACCCGTCGGCCCGCGCCCACAAGGTGAGAAGCATCCGCTTCTGCTTGGTTCAAGATTTGAAGATGCCATAACAAGGCCATTCTAACTGACTTGGCGCATTTCGTCAATACACGAGCCCCATCACAATGAGCCACCCCGTAATCAACCCCAAGACAACGATGCGGGCCGAAGCATCCACCACATCCGCCCGCCCGATTACCTGTACCCAATTGGGCAATGAACGCCTGGTCAAGTCCGTTCCCACGCGAAGCCCGGTAAAGCCGAGGCACACCGCGGAGAACACGGCGACGGCGAGACCAAGGTAGCGATACCCCGGCGATGTGCTTCCGTCAGATGCCAGAGCCACCGCAAATGCGACTGCCCAGCTGTGGACTAGGAACGAGGTCAAATTCAACCAGAACCGCCCAGTAACACCTGCCACGTTCCTGTGTTGGAGTTCCCAGTACCTCCTGTCACTCACCAGCATCCACTCGTCAAAGGCCTGCTCTATCGTTCGTTCCTGACTGAGTCGAAGCCAGTGGGCAACAGTCTGCAGCAGAAAGCCGATTGTACCCCACACGACAAACAACCAGTACGCATTGACAGTGTCAAGGTGCAGAAGGATGGTCGACAAAGCCGGTACGGGCAACCACAACAGGG
>CAZYAH010000456.1:0-1899 GCA_964645595.1 uncultured Alicyclobacillaceae bacterium
TCGAACTCCGCGAAGCCGGGTTCCGGAATCTGGTGCAGCTGGCGGCGGATTTCTATTAATGAACGCCGATAGATTTGGCTCATAGCTGACGCAACTCTTGTTTAATCTCGACTTTGGCCTGGGTCTTTTCGTCGATTTTCTTGATGATTCGCGCCGGGACGCCGGCGACAACCACGTGCGGCGGAACGTCCTCAATGACCACTGCGCCTGCCGCCACGACAGAACCTGTGCCGACGGTGACGCCTTCGAGAATGACCGCGTTCGCGCCGACGAGCACGTTGTCCTCAATGACCACCGGCTTTGCCGACGGCGGCTCAATGACGCCCGCAATCACCGCGCCCGCGCCGATGTGGCAGTTTTTGCCGATGGTGCCGCGGCCGCCCACGACTGCGTTCATGTCAATCATGGTGCCTTCGCCAATCACAGCGCCAATGTTGATGACCGCACCCATCATGATGACTGCGTTGTTGCCGATGGTCACCTGGTCTCGAATGATGGCGCCGGGTTCGATGCGCGCGTGGATGTTCTTGGTATCCAGAAGCGGAATCGCCGAGTTGCGGCGGTCGCTCTCCACGACATAGTCGTCAATCCGGTCCTTGTTCGCTTCGAGCAGCGGCTGAATCTCCTTCCACTCGCCAAACAGCACGCCCGCCTCGCCCGAGATGAAGGTATGTACGGAGTCTGGGAACGAGATGTCGGACAGGCGGCCTTTGAGGTAGACCTTGACCGGGGTTTTCTTTTCGCTGGTCCGGATGAACTCAATAATCTGCTCGGCATTCATCATGATTCTCGACACTCCTTTGGAAGTTATCCAAAAAGGGGCGGCGGAGACTTTCCCGCCGCCCCCTTCACAGTGACGTACGCAATACCGCGCACCCTGGGAAAGCGGATGCTAGCTTACTTCTTTGCAACGGTGCTCCAGTCCGCGAGGAACCGCTCAATACCCTGATCGGTCAACGGGTGTTTAATCATGCGGTCCAGAACGTTGTACGGGCAGGTCGCGATGTGTGCGCCCGCCTTCGCCGCCTGCGTAACGTGCATCGGATGGCGGATGGACGCAGCGATGATCTCCGTGTCAATCGCGTGAATGTCGAAAATCGTAGCGATGTCCTGAATCAGTTCCACGCCGTCGTAGCTGATGTCGTCAAGGCGCCCGATGAAGGGGCTGACGAACGTGGCGCCCGCGCGCGCCGCCAACAGCGCCTGGTTCGCGCTGAAAACAAGCGTCACGTTGGTCTTGATGCCGCGCTTCGCGAACCGGTTGACCGCCTTCAGGCCCTCCGCGGTGAGCGGCACCTTGATCACGATGTTCGGATGCAGCTCCGCCAGCGGCAGACCTTCTTCCACCATGCCGTCCGCGTCCAGGCTGACAACTTCCGCGCTGATGGGGCCGTCCACAATCGTGGTGATCTCCTTCAAAACTTCGATAAAGTCGCGGCCTTCCTTGGCGACGAGCGACGGGTTTGTGGTCACGCCGCTCAAGATCCCCATTTCAGCCGCGTTCCTGATTTCCGCTGTATTTGCCGTATCGATAAACAGTTTCATCCGTTCCACCTCTTTATGGATTATGGTTGCATCAACTGTGGCCTACGTCCAGTGTGCCGACAATGACCATCCATTATGATAGCACTCCCCGGCGAGAGGGCAAATGCGCAAGCGGGATCACAAGCACACTGCGCCTCAGCCTTGCCGTCCACAGCGCGGGGCTCTGCGTGGGCTCAGCGCGGGATGCCGAGCATGGCGCGCGCCTCGTCCGGCGTCGCGATGGGTCGGTCGAGCTCCTTTGCGATTCGCACAACCCGCTCGACCAACTGCGCGTTGCTCGTCGCCAGCTCCCCTTTGCGATAGTAAATGTTGTCCTCGAAGCCGACTCGCACGTGTCCGCCGAGCACAACCGCC
>CAZYAH010000457.1:0-1896 GCA_964645595.1 uncultured Alicyclobacillaceae bacterium
GCCCGTTGCCGTTCGGGAGATGGCGTATTGGGGGGTGCCCTGGACCCGTGTCACGCTGGAGAAGCGGATCTATGACGGGAAAGAAATTCACGAGGACCCGGAGAAAGTCGGCCTGATTGCCGCGCGCAACTTCGGCGGCACAGCGAAGTGGCGAACCTGCTACACCGCAGACGGGACGGGGCACACGCTGCTGTACACGATGGACAGCGTGGTTCTCAAACTCGGCATTTCGGTACACGACCGGATGGAGGCCATTCGCCTCATCCACGACGGAGACCGGTGCTACGGAGCGGTGGTGCGCTGCCTCCGCACCGGGGAGCTGCGAGTCTACCTTGCCAAGACAACCGTGATTGCGACGGGCGGGTACGGGCGCCTGTACGGGGCTTCCACCAACGCTGTCATCAACGAGGGGAACGGGATGGCGCTGGCGCTCGACACTGGAGTCGTGCCGCTCGGCAACATGGAGGCGGTGCAGTTTCACCCAACCGGCATTGTGCCGTCGTGGATTCTCATTACCGAAGGGGCGCGCGGCGACGGGGGCTACCTGCTGGATAAGAACCTCCACCGCTTTATGCCCGACTACGAGCCTGTGAAGAAGGAACTCGCGTCCCGCGACGTGGTGGCGCGGCGCATCATGCAGCACATCCGCGCCGGGTACGGCGTGGAGAGCCCCTACGGCGAGCACGTGTGGCTGGACATCCGCCACCTCGGGGCCAAGCACATCAACACGAACCTGCGCGAGATAGCGAACATCTGTAGGAATTTTGCTGGGATCGATCCGGTGACAGATCTTATCCCGGTCCGCCCGACCCAACACTACAGCATGGGCGGTGTGCGGACGAACATCGACGGCCAGGTCTACGGCATGCAGAACCTGTTTGCCATTGGCGAAGCGGCGTGTTGGGACTTGCACGGGTTTAACCGGCTCGGCGGCAATTCCCTGGCGGAGACGGTGGTGGCGGGCAAGATCATCGGCGGCAAAATCGCCGAGTATACTAAGGAGGCCTCACTCAACGTGAAGTCGTCCCTGGTGGAAGAGCATTTGCTGTATGAAGAGGATCGGGTAAAGCGGTTGCGCGAGGGGCGGAATGGATCAGAGAACGTCTACCAGCTGCGCCGGGAAATGGAGCAGGTCTTAAGCCGCAACGTCGGCATTTTCCGCTCTGCAGAGCCGCTCAAGGAAGCTGTTGCTCGGTTGCATGAACTCCACGAGCGGGCGCAGCACATCGGTCTTCGCGGCGAGGGCAAGGGAGCGGACCCGGAGCTTGGCGCGGCCCTGCGGCTGCCGGGGATGATTCGCCTCGCTTACTGCATCGCGCAGGGAGCGCTGGCCCGGCAGGAGAGCCGTGGCAGCCACTACCGCGAGGATTTCCCCAAACGCGACGACGTCAACTGGCTGGTGCGCACTCTGGCGTACTGGCCGACAGGCGCGAGTGAGCCGGAACTTCACTACGAACCGGTGCGCATCACGGAATCTCCTCCGGGAGACAGAGGATACGGCGAAGCGAGCCGCACCTCTGCTGAACCAAACCGCTGAGATGGGGAGGAGAGCGTACCATGGCACAGCGCAAATTGACGTTTCGCATCATGCGCTACAACCCGGATGAGCCACAAGTGAAGCCGCACCTGCAGGACTTCGAGCTCTTCGAAGAGCCTGGCATGACGCTGTTCGTTGTGTTGAACAAGATTCGGGAAGAACAGGACCCGACTCTGCGCTTTGACTTTGTGTGCAGGGCAGCCATCTGCGGGTCTTGCGGCATGCTGGTCAACGGCAAACCGACGCTCGCGTGCAAGACGTTGACGAAAGACTTGCCAGATGTGACCACCTTGCTGCCGTTGCCCGTGTTCAAACTGTTGGGGGATCTGTCGGTCGACACGGGAGTGTGGTTCCGCGAC
>CAZYAH010000458.1:0-1884 GCA_964645595.1 uncultured Alicyclobacillaceae bacterium
GCGTAAACTTAAGCAATTTGTATTTGTCAAGGTCCCCCAGCACGGTCTTGCCGTCGACGACGTGCTTCGTGCGCACCCAGATTTCGCGCGCGGTGACCCGCTCCACAATACCCGGGCGTTTCGCGACGACACATACACCAGAATCCTTCGCAGCCTGGTGCTCCATTCCCGTTCCGACGTATGGCGCGTCCGTGACGAGCAACGGAACGGCTTGCCGCTGCATGTTGGAACCCATCAATGCGCGGTTCGCGTCGTCGTTTTCGAGGAACGGGATGAGCGCCGTCGCGACAGATACAACCTGCTTCGGAGACACATCCATATAGTCGACCCGCTCGCGCGGAACGGTTACGATATCGCCGCGGTAGCGCGCCACGACTTCCGGCTCTGCCAGTCGGCCCTGTTCGTCCAGCTTGGCATTTGCCTGCGCGACGATGTAGTTTTCTTCTTCATCGGCGGTCAGGTAGTCAATCTGGTCCGTCACCACGCCGGTGTCAGGATCTACCCGCCGGTACGGCGTCTCGATAAACCCGTATTCGTTCACCCGAGCGTAGGTGGACAGCGAGTTGATCAAACCGATGTTCGGACCTTCCGGCGTCTCAATCGGGCACATCCGGCCGTAGTGCGAGTAGTGAACGTCGCGCACTTCAAAGCCTGCCCGTTCGCGCGTCAAGCCGCCGGGACCGAGCGCCGACAAACGGCGTTTATGCGTGAGCTCCGCCAACGGGTTGGTCTGGTCCATGAATTGGGACAACTGGCTGGAGCCGAAGAACTCTTTGATGGCCGCGATAACCGGCCGAATATTGATTAACGCTTGCGGCGTGATGGAGCTGGCGTCCTGAATCGACATCCGCTCACGGACAACCCGTTCCATCCGCGACAAACCGATGCGGAACTGGTTCTGCAGCAGTTCGCCGACGGAACGCAGGCGGCGGTTGCCCAAGTGGTCGATGTCGTCCACCGAGCCGACACCGTGCAACAGGTTGAAGAAGTAGTTGACTGCCGCAAGGATGTCTGCCGGCAAAATGTGCTTCACGTTCTGCGGAATGGATCCGTTCCCGATGACGTGAATCACCTTGCCGTCGTCGACAGGGCTGAAAATCTTGACCATCTGCAGATTGATGGTGTCGTCCCCTGTCAAGTCCGGCGTCGCCTTGATCTGCAACCGGCCGACATTGCGTTCAAGAGCCGGAATGATCTTATCCAACAGGCGCCGGTCAATGATTTGTCCCGCCTCGGCAATGATTTCTCCAGTATCGACGTCCACCAGAGTTTCTGCCAGGCGCTGGTTCAGCAGGCGGTTCTTGATGTGCAGCTTCTTGTTGATCTTGTAGCGACCGACATTGGCAAGGTCGTACCGCTTCGGATCAAAGAACCGGGAAGCGAGCAACGCCCTGGCGTTCTCAATTGTCGGAGGTTCACCCGGGCGCAACCGCTCGTAGATCTCGACCAACGCGCGCTCCGTCGAGTCGGTCGTATCTTTTTCGAGGGTGTTGCGCAGGTACTCATCGTCCCCCAAGAGGTTAATAATCTCGGCATCGGAACTGAGCCCGAGGGCACGCAAAAGCACCGTAATCGGCAGTTTCCGAGTACGGTCAATCCGGACGTAGACCACATCTTTTGCATCCGTTTCGAATTCCAGCCATGCACCGCGGTTCGGAATGACCGTCGCGGCGAAGGTGCGCTTGCCGTTCTTGTCGATCTTGCTGTTAAAATAGACACTCGGCGAGCGAACCAACTGGCTGACGATGACGCGCTCGGCGCCGTTGATGATAAACGTGCCGGTTTCCGTCATCAGCGGGAAGTCTCCCATGAAGACTTCCTGTTCTTTCACTTCACCCGTTTCCTTGTTTAAGAGGCGAACTTTCACACGAAGCGGTGCCGCAT
>CAZYAH010000459.1:0-1879 GCA_964645595.1 uncultured Alicyclobacillaceae bacterium
GCAGAGGCGCGGCGCCGCGGAATCAAACTGCTCGGCGTGGACATCAATCGCAGCGAGTGGCAGTGCGTCGTGGACAACAACGCCATTCGGCTCGGGTTCAAGCTCGTCAAGGGAATGCAGCAGGCGGCGGCAGAGCAGATCTGTGAAGTGCGCGCGCGGACCGGGCCGTACACTTCCGTGCTGGACTGCCTGAGGCGGGTGCCGAAACTCGACCGACTTTCGGCTGAGCGGCTGATTCGCGTCGGCGCGTTCGACGCCATCCATCCGTCGCGCCGGCAACTGCTTTGGGAATTGCCAGATTGGCTGGCGGAGCGCGCAGAATCCCACTTGCCTCTGCTGGAGGGAGAAACTGCACCTCACTCCGCAGAGACAGGCCGGGACGTAACCCAAGAAGACTTCTCGCTTGCGGCAAAGCTGGGCGATGAATACAATTTACTGGGTGTCGGCATATCCGGACATTGGATGGAACTGCTGCGGCCGTATCTGCCAAACTACCGGCTGGCCAGCGAGCTGGATGCCATTCCGGACGGGGAAGACGTCTGTGCCGCGGGGCTCGTTGTGCGGCCACACCGCCCGCCCACCCGAAGCGGGAAGACGGTCGTCTTTTTTACTCTCGAAGATGAGACCGGGTTTATCGATGCGACAATGTTTGAATCGGTGTATCACGACAGCGGTTCCGTGCTGTTCACCCCGCACGGCCGGTTGATTGGCGTACAGGGCACTGTGCAGCGCCGAGGCGGGACAAGACCGCAGTTGGTCATCTCCAGAGTTTGGCCTCTGTGCGCTGGTCATTAGGAGGGAAGTCTCACGTGAAACTCGCGGTTCGCAACGCGATCCGTTCTTCTGTTCTGACACTGACCATCACATTGACCGTCACTCTGACCGGTTGTGCGCCTATTTTGGGATTGCGAGGCGCAGGGGAACCAGATCATGTTCCGGCGCCCGTTACGGAACACGGCATGACGTTGGTCTGGGGTCACGACGTCAAAACAACAGCCCTGAAGATGATTCAATCCAGCCGCAACTACTGCTACGCGGATATTTACGAGTTGTCGGATTCCGACATCCTCGATGCTTTGATTGAGGCTCGTCGGCGGGGAGTCGACGTACGCGTCGTGGTCGACGCCACGGAGCATCACAGCCAGGATGTGGCCGTGCCAAAGCTTCGGCAGGCTGGAGTGCCTGTTGAATCGCTGCACATCCGCCGCGGCATCTCACACATCAAGATGTTGTTGGCAGATGGAGAGTCCGGCGGCGTCCTGATTGGCGGAATGAACTTTGGACAAGGAAGCTGGGACAACAACGACGGTTCCGTCTACATCTCCAATCCCAACCCGTCGTTTCGGGCCGTCTTCAACTGGGATTGGCGCCGCGCTCACGGAGAGCCTGCGGCAGAACCCTCGGTCCAAGCTCCGCTGTTGAACGAGAGGTCGACGCAGCAGCACGTCGTCGACGCAATCCAGAGCGCGACTTCCTCGGTTCGCCTGGAAGCATTCAACCTCTCCGACTGGGACGTGCTCAACGCCCTGGAAGCAGCGAGCCGACGCGGAGTGCTCGTGGAAGTGTTGCTGGATCCACACCAGCCGCAGAATTCCAGGGCAGCAACGCGGCTCCGCCGAGCGGGCGCGACGGTCCGTTTCTATAAACCCTACGGAAACGAATGGATGCATGCGAAAATCCTCGACGTTGACAACGGGCGGATCTTCATTATCGGAAGCGCCAACTTCAGCCACCAGGCCTACACGTACAACCACGAAGGGGACGTTGAACTAAACGGGTTCTCCGAATTTGACAAGGCGCTCGAAGAGAATCTTTCAACTCAGTTGTCGCGGGGGACGGACTTCCCGGAAAGATCTTCGCACTGAACGAACTTCACGCT
>CAZYAH010000460.1:0-1867 GCA_964645595.1 uncultured Alicyclobacillaceae bacterium
CCATTTCCTCCGACAGCGACTCCCAGGTGCCGAGGTCCTTCCAGGTGCCTTCGTAGGAGCGGGCGACAATACTTCCGGTCTGCTCCACCACTTCGTAGTCGAAGCTGCGCTTGGGCAGCGCATCGAACTGCTCGAGCAGCTCCCGGTACGACGTTGGATATCCTTTCTCCCGGAGTACGGACCGGATGAAGCCGAGGCGGAAGCAGAACACGCCGCAGTTCCACAAGGCCCCTTCCGCAATCAGTTGCTCCGCGATCGCTCGATTCGGTTTCTCTACAAACGAGTCCACGGTGAGCCAGTCTCCCGCTGAAGCGCCCGGTTGCAAGCGAATGTAGCCAAACTTGCTCGTCGGTTCCGTCGGCTTTACCCCGAGCAGCGCCAGGTCAGCGCCGGATACCGTCAGCGCCGACTCGAGTTCGGCGACTTCCGTAAAGTAGGAGTCGTCGACGTAGTGGTCCACCGGCAGCACCACCACCACTTCGTCGGCCGGGCAGCCCTCCACATCCGCGAGATACAGGGATGCCAGCGCGATGGCCGGGAATGTGTCGCGGCGGGACGGTTCCTGGATCAGCGGCACATCCCCAATCTGCGAAGTGATGACGTCGTGCTGCGCTTTCGACGCGCAGACGTATGTATGTTGTCTCAGGTTCACGTTGTCCAGCTGATTCCACACTCGCTGCAGCATGGAGACGGTCGATTGGGTGGGGTCCACGTTCTCGGACTTGTGGTTTTGCGGAAGCACTTTGAGGAACTGTTTGGAGCGGCTGTCGTTGGACATCGGCCAGAGCCGTTTGCCTGA
This sequence comes from uncultured Alicyclobacillaceae bacterium, assembly GCA_964645595.1. GTDB lineage: Bacteria > Bacillota > Bacilli > Alicyclobacillales > Alicyclobacillaceae > Alicyclobacillus_A. The sequence goes on from CAZYAH010000460.1 coordinate 800, forward strand.
CCCGCCAGAGAGTAAAACCAACTTCATCGAGCCATTCCCTCCCTGGAAGAAAGAAACGCATTTTTCTTGATGGCGAAGACGAGTATACTCAAGTACGGAAACATAATGGGTATGCCGTGCGTCAAATACTGTTAGGGACAGCCCAATTTTGTTTCCAAGAGTGGAAGATAGTTTCTGTCTTCACTAGAATAAATCTGTCCTGTAGGAAAAGTCCACATGAAAGGACTGCGCCATGGAACTTAGCATCGTCATTCCGACTTTTAACGAGCGAGAGAACGTCGGGACCATTGTCGGCCGGATTGACCAGGCGCTGGCCGGTTCCGATTGTAACTACGAGATCTGGTTTATCGACGACAGCACGGATGATACGCCAAAGCGTCTGGCGGAGTTGTCGGAGACGTATCCCCACGTCCACTACGTGCACCGCACGAGCGAACGGGGGCTCGGCACGGCGGTCGTGGAAGGGTTTCGTCGGACCGACAGCCAGTTCATCGTCGTCATGGACGCTGACCTGCAGCACCCGCCGGAACTGTTGACCACCATACTTAAGCGGTTGCGGGATGGAGTAGAAGTGGTCATCCCGAGCCGGTTTGTGCCTGGAGGATCTGACGGTGGACTCAACTGGTTCCGCAAACTGGTGTCGTGGACGGCGCGCAAGATTGGACAGCTCGCCATCTCGCGGCTGCGCTCGATTTCCGACTGCACGAGCGGGTACTTTGGACTTCGGCGATCCGTTATTCAAGGCGCCGACCTGAATCCGATTGGCTGGAAGATCCTGATGGAGGTGCTGGTCAAGGGGCACTACGAGACCGTGCACGAGATCCCGTACAAATTTGAAGCGCGCGACGCGGGCGAGTCGAAGATGAGCCTGCGCGAGCAGTGGAACTACCTGCGCCACATCTGGACGCTCCTTTGGAGCAGTCCGGAAGACCGCCGGTTCTACGTGTACTGCATGGTCGGCACGCTCGGCGTCTTTGTGAACCTGCTCATGATGAGCGTCTGCCTGTACATATTCCACATTCAAAACGTCGCCGTGGCGTCGGTGATCTCTTCGCTGGTTGCCATGGT
>CAZYAH010000461.1:0-1860 GCA_964645595.1 uncultured Alicyclobacillaceae bacterium
CATGCCTGCCTGTCACGCAGGAGATCGCGGGTTCGAATCCCGTCAGCTCCGCCAATAAGGGCCTATAGCTCAGCCGGCTAGAGCGCACGACTGATAATCGTGAGGTCAGAGGTTCAAGTCCTCTTAGGCCCACCAGACCGGAGAACTCAGATGAGAGTTCTCTTTTTTGTTTTTCGGCGGGTGACCTCCGCAGCGCGCCGTTGTGCGCCGACGGGTTCGCTCGTTGAAGGCGTTGATTTAAAGAATCGGCCGATTCGCCTCATTTCCATAGGGGCTTGACGGATTCCCTCCGGGGCGATAAGCTGAAGCGAGATGAGCTGAGTAAGCAGAGTAGAGCGTAGTTTAGCCTGAGGGGAATCGACGTCGAATCCGTGTATCGAGGATTGCGTCAACGTCACACCACAGCTAGACTGCTGTGGTTTTTTTGTTCCCTCCGCGTTCGCTCACTCGAACGAACTGGGAGGAAGTGATCCGGTTGTTGCTTGTCATTGACAATTACGATTCCTTCACGTACAACCTCGTCCAGTACTGCGCGGAACTTGGCGCAGAAGTCACCGTGCGCAGAAACTCCGCACCCCTGCGCGACTTGGTAGCCTTGAAGCCTACACGCGTACTTATTTCCCCTGGTCCGTGTACTCCAAACGAAGCCGGGTGCTCACTCGACGCCATACGGTATTTTGCTGGCCGAATCCCAGTCCTCGGCGTGTGTCTTGGCCACCAGGCAATCGGGCAGGCTTTCGGCGGCAAGGTTGTGCGAGTGTATCCGGTAATGCACGGGAAAACCTCGCTCATCCAACATTCGGGCGATCCCCTGTTCACCGACGTACCGACCCCCTTTCTCGCCACCCGCTACCATTCACTCGTCGTGGAGCGAGCGACGCTGCCGGAATCCTTTGACGTCATTGCCGAAACCGACTCGCTCATCATGGGATTGCGGCACCGGCCGACGGGAGCCGCAGGTGTGCAGTTCCATCCCGAGTCCATCCTCACGGCACACGGCAAAACCATTCTTCGCAACTTTCTATTGAGCTGACAATTCATCCACCGGGATTAGGGGGGAGATGCGATGAGTACACGTGCGTCGCAAGATATCGTGCATCCGGAACGGAGCGATCCGTTCGCGCTGTACCTGAAGTTGGTACACGCCTTTGGCGAGGGAAACGCGTTTCTTCTCGAGGCAGCGAGGGAGTCCGTAGACGAGTACCGCATGAGCATCGTCGGCGCGTTGCCAATCTTGGAAATCCAGGTGAAAGACGGCGTTGTCACGCTCTTCGCCGTACCTGGGCTGGCGGCTTTCCTGCAAGACTCGCTGGCCAGAGCCGGATTCCGCGAGCACACACTGCAAACTGCGGTTTCCGCGGTGAGCGTCGTCGGGGATAAACCGCTGACCTATTTTCCGGACGATCCGATGGCTCTCCTGGAACAAGTGCGCCTCGCCATCGGCCAGGCCACGGATGCCTTTAACGGCCCGCCGTTTGCCCACGGGTTGTTTGGGTACATGGGATTCGACGCGGTCCACTACTTGGAAGCGTTGCCGAAAACGGCTGTTGACGACCGGGGACTTCCGGATGTCCGGTTGCAATGGCACGTCGTCACCGTGCATGTGCTGGACGGGCAGGTTGCGGTTTACGATGCGCTGGATTGCCTCAACGAACTGTTGCCGGCCGATGAATGGGCAGCCTTGAAAGAGCGCGTAGAAGCTGCTCGAACGCTTGTCGAGGCCTACCAGGCCAATCCGGAACCACTTCGCCTGCCGAGTCCCGTGGCACGTATTCCCGAGGTGAAGGAAGACATCTCGCGGGAACGGTTCATCGAAAACGTGCGAACCGCGCGCGATTACATTCTCTCCGGCGACATCTT
>CAZYAH010000462.1:0-1860 GCA_964645595.1 uncultured Alicyclobacillaceae bacterium
GCGCGACATCAGCCACTCGTCGGTGGAGCGCGTCATCATCCCGGACGCGACGATTCTCGTGGACTACCTGTTGAATCGCATGAACCGCATTCTCAAGGACCTGAACGTCTACCCGGAAAACATGAAGCGCAACATGGAGCGCACGTTCGGGTTGCCGTACAGCCAGCGCGTGCTCACAGCGCTGATTGACAAAGGCGTTTCGCGCGAAGAGGCGTACGACACGGTGCAACCGTGCGCGATGCAGGCGTGGAAAGAGGGAAGGCCGTTTTTCGACATCGTCAAGGACGCGCCGCTCGTCCGGGAACACCTGTCTCCGGAAGAACTGGCGGCCTGCTTTGACCCGTCCTGGCACCTCAAACACGTCGATACCATCTTCGAGCGGCTTGGCCTGTCCTGACTCGCGGGCTCTCCGGCGCCACACGCGGCGGTCCGGAGAGCCTTTTCTGGCCCGCATGGGAGTCGGCCTCGTCTGGACCCACCCTCGCAGAGAAACGGAGTGACAGAGCAGCATGAGCAAACCGACAGCAGCCAACAGCAGCACATACCAAAAAGGCAATCTGCTCTACGAAGGCAAAGCGAAGCGCGTGTACGCCACTGCGTCGCCGGACGAGTACATCGTCGAGTACAAGGATGACGCAACCGCGTTCAACGGCCAAAAGCGCGGCCAGATTTCTGACAAAGGCGTCGTCAACAACCGCATCAGCAACGTGCTGTTCAGAGTATTGGAGCAAAGCGGAATTCCCACGCACTTCATCGCCGAACTGTCCGACCGGGAGACACTGGTTCGCGCCGTGCGGATTATCCCGCTCGAAGTCGTGGTGCGGAACTACACCGCCGGCAGTCTAGCGAAGCGCCTTGGCGTCGAGGAGGGGCTCCCGCTCTCCCAACCGATTATCGAGTTTTATTACAAGGACGACAATTTGGGCGATCCGCTGGTCAACGACGACCACATTCTGGCGTTCGCCTGGGCGTCTCCGGCGGAACTGGCGAAACTGCGCGAACTGGCGCTTCGGACGAACGACGTATTGCGGGACTTCTTCCGGGCGCGAAACGTCCTTCTCGTGGACTTCAAGCTGGAGTTCGGCCGAACGGCGGACGGCTCCATTGTGCTGGCGGACGAAATATCGCCGGACACCTGCCGCCTGTGGGACGCCACGAGTTTGGAGAAGCTCGACAAGGACCGGTTCCGCCGGGACCTGGGACAGGTTGAGGAAGCGTATCAGGAGATGCTCCGCCGTGTGCAAAAGGAGGTTGAATCGTGAAGACGTGGATTGCGGAAGTCAAGGTGTGGCTGAAACCGAGTGTGTTTGATCCGCAGGGCAACGCCGTGGAACAGGCGCTCGTTGCGCTCGGTCAAACCAGTTTTTCGGATGTGCGGATTGGCAAGTGCATGACACTTCGCGTCTCTGCCGAGGACGAGAGCACAGCGCGCGCGAAGCTCGACGAAGCGTGCCAGACGGTGCTCTGCAACCCGGTCGTCGAGACGTACGCATATGAGCTCACTCTGCTCGAGGAGGCGAACGTATGAAGTGGGCGGTCGTCGTATTTCCAGGCTCCAACTGCGACGACGACGCTGTCGCCGCCATTCGCAGAGTCGGGGATGACCAGGTGGACAAGGTCTGGCACCAGCAACGGGACCTCAGCGCCTACGATGCTATTGTGCTGCCGGGCGGGTTCTCCTACGGCGATTATCTGCGCAGCGGCGCCATCGCGCGCTTTTCGCCAGCCATGCAGGGCGTGCGCGAAGCGGCCGAGCGAGGCAAACTTGTGCTCGGCATTTGCAACGGTTTTCAGGTGTTGACCGAGGCCGGACTGCTGCCGGGAGCGTTGCTTCGCAACACACATCTGCAGTTTCGCTGT
>CAZYAH010000463.1:0-1857 GCA_964645595.1 uncultured Alicyclobacillaceae bacterium
ACACATGCCGCAGTCCAATGGCGGCATTTTTTGCGAGAAACGAAGTGGCGGAGCGGGGGCTCGACTGGACGGTTGACTCCGCGGGATTGTACGCGGCGCCGGGAATGCCGATGTCGCCGCTGGCGATGGACGCCTTGACTCGCCGCCAGGTGCCGCTCGCCGAGCATTCCTCCAAGCCCGTTACGGAGGAAATGGTCGAACAGGCGGACGCGATTTTTGTCATGACCAGAGGTCATGCGCGGAATTTAGTGGAACGGTTTCCAAACGCCGAGGGAAAAGTGCACCTGCTCGGGCGATTTCTTGTCGATTCGGCCGCCTCGTCCGACGCAGAGTATGATATTGTAGATCCGTTCGGAGGTTCGGACGAGGAATACGAAGCCTGCGCTCAAGACCTGCAGAACGCGGTGAAACGATTGGTGGACCATTTCTCGACAAACCACGCTGGCGAGTGAAGGGGTGCACGACGTGAAAGTTGCGATTGCGAGTGACCACGCGGGGTTTCGCCTGAAGGAACTGTTAAAACCGACGCTGGACGAATTGGCCGTAGAGTACGAGGACCTTGGGACGTTTGACGAAAAATCGGTTGACTACCCGGACTACGGCGTGAAAGTCGCCAAGGGCGTCGCCGAAGGGAAATACGATTTTGGCGTCCTCGTGTGCGGAACGGGGCTCGGCATGTGCATCACCGCCAACAAAGTGCCGGGAGTCCGCGCTGTCACGGCGCACGATGTGTTTTCCGCGCGCATGAGCCGGGCGCACAACGACGCGAACGTGTTGACCATGGGCGAGCGAGTGGTTGGCCCCGGGCTGGCGGCCGAAGTGTTGCGCGCCTGGTTGACCACGGAATTTGAAGGCGGGCGGCACGCGCTGCGCGTCGAAAAAATGAAGCAGATTGAACAGAGGCGTGGCGAATGAGCACGAACGACGTTCGTTTGCCCGGAAGCGCGGCAGAGACCGGGGTGGACCTTGCCGCCATCCGGGCGGAAATTACGGAGTGTTTGGAGGATTTGCAGGCCGTCGCGAGGCTTGGGGCCGGCAAGGTGCTGGTGGTTGGCGCGTCGACGAGCGAAATTGTCGGGAAGAAGATTGGGACAAGCACGTCGCTGGAAGTCGGCGAGGCGGTTGTCCAGGCGGTCCTTGATTTTGCAGAGGACGTAGGCTGCGACGTCGCCTTCCAGTGTTGCGAACACCTGAACCGGGCCCTGGTGGTGTCGCGGGAAGTCGCCCACAGGCAGGGGCTGAAGCAGGTGACCGCAATCCCGGTTCCGGGAGCAGGCGGCGCCGTCCCTGCACACGCCTGGTTCGCCATGGTTGACCCCTGCCTGGTGGAGTCGATTGAAGCGGACGCCGGCATCGACATCGGCGACACGCTGATTGGCATGCACTTGCGCAAAGTGGCGGTACCAGTGCGTGGCCGCCGCAGGCAAGTGGGACAAGCTCACGTGACCATGGCCACTACCCGCCCGCCTCTAATTGGAGGCGTTCGTGCGGTGTACGACGTAGAGGAAGCCCGGCGCAGGCTGCAGGGATAAGCACGGTATGTGAAATTACGCGGAAGCAAACAGCGGACTACGGCAGGATCCGCTCGGGAGGAGAAGCGACATGTCACATTTGCAGATGTGGGACCCGGAAGTTGCGCGCGCAATGCAACAGGAACTGAACCGGCAACGGGACAAGATTGAACTGATTGCTTCGGAGAACTTTGTCAGCCGCGCCGTCATGGACGCGATGGGCAGCGTCCTGACCAATAAGTACGCGGAAGGATACCCGGGACGGCGGTACTACGGAGGGTGCGAGTACGTCGACGTTGTGGAAAACATCGCCCGCGAGCGGGCCTAGCAGCTGTTTGGCGCGGAG
>CAZYAH010000464.1:0-1852 GCA_964645595.1 uncultured Alicyclobacillaceae bacterium
ACACCGCGCTATGTAACACTGCCCGGATGGCAAGAGGACATTTCGGACTGCCAGTCGTTTGACGACTTGCCGGAAAACGCGAAGGCGTTTGTCGCGTACGTGGAACAGGCGGTCGGAGTGCCCATCAAGTACGTCTCGGTCGGACCAGACAGAAAGCAGACGATTGTCCGGTAAAAGTTGCAGCATGAGGGGCTGAGCTCAGCAGAGCTCAGCCTCTCTTTGTGATCCGTCAATTCGAAATTTTCGATCCCGTTGGTGAAACAACCGGACGTACTCATCCGTCATTACAACGGTATGAAGGTGAGGTGAGGCGCCGATGCCCAATGAAATGACGGCAGCCGAGGCTGTGGATGAGTTGTTTCGCCTCTACGCCAGTGATATTTACCGCTATGCGAGAGTGAGTCTGAACAGCGACAGCGACGCAAAAGACGTCGTCCAAGACGTGTTTCTGAAAGCCTTTCAACACTGGAGCCAATTCCGGCACCAGTCGAGCGCAAAACACTGGTTGTTCCGGATTGCGCGCAACTGTGTCACGGACCGAATTCGGCGAAAGATGACGGAGAAAACGTACCTCGAGACCGTGAAACGCGAACATATGAACCAAGCCTGTGGCTTAGGCACGCTCGTGGAACTGGAGAACCTGGTGGGACAACTCAAACCGGATTACCGCCAAGTGGTGGTTCTGCGTCTCGTCCAGGATTTCACCGTGGAAGAAACCGCCCAAATTCTTGGCTGGCCTCGAAGCAAGGTCCGTTTGACGCTGCACAGGGCGGCCAAACAGTTGCGCACGTGGCTGGAGAATGGACGTGAAACTCAACCATCCTGCCGTTTGGAGGAGGGGAACACCCTTGAACTATGAAGATCTGAAAGCCCGTCTCGAACCACTCCGGACCCTGGAGCTGTCCGACGCAGATCACCGTCAAATGCGCGCGGCGCTCCACCGTGCGATGGCGACAAGCTCGGGGCGCACACAATCCTGGCGAGGTGAAGGTCGCCGCAAATATCGCAAAGTCGCCCTCGTGGCCGGTGTCGCCGCTTTACTGGTGGCAGGGGGCGGATTTGCCATGGAGACCTATCTTCCGCATCATCCGGCGTCCGTCACGGCGAACAAGACGTTGCCGGAACCCGATATGTCCAAAGCCGTAAATATACCTTGGATGGCCATGTCGCCAAACCTTCAAGTCACCGCAAAGGCAGTAGCGAGCATCTATGGCTCCCCGGATACACCGGAAGATACATTTGAGAATGTCAATCTGGTCACGCAAAGGACCATCGGCCTCAATGATCCCTCGGCAGTCATTTATGTGATTTCATTTCCCGGATCCTTTGCCGAAAAAGTACCGAATGGAACAGGAAGTCTCCGAGCATCCAAGCTGGTGTTCAACATGTCGGCAGACGGCAAGAACGTCTGGAATCTGCGAGCGATTGACAGCAGTACAGGGAAAGTCGTATGGACACAGCCACACTTTGACGTCGAGCACGTCCACTTCATCTTTTCCGGCCAGAGTGAGCACTGGACAGGGTATTACGAAGGAGCCAGCGCCAAGGCGTGGGTTTCCAAAGGAGATTATGAGCACTACGGGACGGACTCTGAAGGGGACGGAGTGCTCCGATTTCGGGGGAACCCTGCCTCTGTCCATGGACCGATCGATTACCAGGTCCGCTCTGTCGATGGGGGTGAAGGTGGTCGCATGGAACTCTCTCCTACCGGCGTGGTGCACCTTAACTATGCGTTCTCTGATCCATCACAAGGCATTCAAGTCATCGTGAAGTGGAATGGTCAAAAAGAGCAGTTCACCATGAATCCAAAATAATAAACGCTGGGCGCAGAGCATGCCAAAATGCAGCCGGC
>CAZYAH010000465.1:0-1844 GCA_964645595.1 uncultured Alicyclobacillaceae bacterium
GTTTGGTCCTCCGCGGTGATTCGAAACGCGTACCGCAATCTGCGGCTCGGAATCTCAACCGTGGCCGTGAAATAGTCCCACAGTCCGTCACATCCGCTGTAACTCATTCTCGTGGTGGTGCCGTCAAACTCCGGTTCGTACCGATCCCCATGCTTCACATGAACTTCCGCAGCTGCTCCGCGCTGCAACTTCAGCAACAACCGCACCGATGTGTCCGTCAGCGCGTAGGCATACGGTTCCTGTGCAGCGTGTTGATAGAGAATGTTCCCTGGAATGACTCATCCCCCCTGTGGATGCCGGTGCGGTGCAAGCGGTTCGGAATAAGTCGGAAACACATTCCGGTTTGCTCCGCAGGAGTTCCGGACAATCAGCTCAAAGTCCACAATTTTGCGCTGTGGCGTCGTAATTTCCTTGCGGATTTGGCCAATCAACTGTTCGCACGCCGCCACGCCGAGTTCGTGCATGTGAACCCTTACGCTCGTGAGCGAAGGATTGGCGATTTCGGCGAGGCGAATGTCGTTAAAACCGACAATCGCGAGTTCGTCCGGCAGCCGGTACCCCAGCTCAGCCGCCGCGCGCATGGCGCCAAACGCCAGGACGTCGTCGGACGCCAGCACCGCCGTAGGTCTATCCGCGAGCGCAAGCAGGCGCATCATGCCGAGGTAGCCGCCTTGTTCCATGAAAAAACTCGAAACTTCCAGATTTGCGTCGGGTTCTATTCCGGAGTCGAGCAATGCCTGTCGGTACCCGCTCACCCGGTCCATGGTGACCACCAGATTGGATGCGCCGCCGAGAAACCCAATCCGCTGATGCCCCAGTCGAATCAGGTGCATTGTCGCCTCGTACGCGGCGCGGTGGTTGTCGTTGTTCACAAACGAAATCGGGACGTCTTCCTCGGGACGGCCCAGCAAGGTTGCGGGAAACTTCTCCGTGACCACCTTGCGTATGGCTACGTCATCCTTGCGGCTTCCGAGCAACAGCACACCGTCGACGCGGCGGCCGCGAATCATGCGGTCCAATGCCTCCGACTCATCCTTTGCGGAAGTGGACAAGACCGTGTCGAAGCCCTCGCGCCGCGCCACCTCACTGACACCGCACATCATTTCGGCAAAGAACGGATTTTGGAAAAACTCGTTCGTGCCCGGAGGAATGAGAATTCCAATGGACCCGGCCCTGTTCTTCACCAGTCCGCGCGCGAAGACATTCGGCTGATAATTGAGCTCTTCCATCGCCTCGCGCACCCGCCGTTTCGTCTCTTCCGAAATCCGGGGCGAATTCGACAGAACGCGCGACACGGTGGACGGTGAAACGTTGGCTCTGGCCGCAACATCCTTGATGGTGGCCACGGAGAATCCCCCTTTCCGAACGCGAGGAATGATCCCAAACGATTGCAGGAGATACCGATTATCCTTTCACGGACCCGGCAGCGAGTCCCGACACAATATACCGTTGCCCAATCCCGAAGATAATCGCCAACGGTATCGCGGAGATAAGTGCAGCCGCTGCAAACTCGCCCCAGTTTTTCCCGAACTGTTGCGAGATCATGCCGTACAGTCCCACGGCAAGCGTGTAATGTTCCGGCGACTGCAGAATGGTTCCGGCCAGGGCGTACTCGGCAAACAGCCCGACCAAAGTAAATAGAAAGATAACGACAAGCATAGGAACAGATAGCGGGAGGTAGATGCGCCAGAAACGCTGCCAGGAGTCCGCCCCGTCAATCAGCGCCGCTTCGTCCAGCTCTTTCGGCAGTGCATCCAGATATCCTTTCAACAGCCAGATATTATAGGCCTGTGTACCGAGTATGACCAACATGTACGACCAGAGGCTGTCCATCATGTTCAGTC
>CAZYAH010000466.1:0-1843 GCA_964645595.1 uncultured Alicyclobacillaceae bacterium
GCCACGGCGCTGATGGAAGCAAACGACATCCAACTGTTTCGCGCCAGATTTTTGACGCCTTCCCGAAAGTGTCTTGCAATCATCCTAATCCTCATAGCCGTACAGTCCTTTTTCTTCGTCGCGCACAATCTTTCCGTTTTCGATGGCAATCACGCGCTTTCGCATCGTGTTGACAATTTCCTTGTTGTGCGTCGCCATGACAATGGTGGTCCCGCGGTCGTTGATGCGCTGAAACAGCTTCATGATGCCCCATGAAGTGTCCGGGTCCAGGTTTCCCGTGGGCTCGTCCGCGATGATGAGAGATGGGTTGTTGACGAGCGCCCGGGCAACGGCGATGCGCTGTTGCTCGCCACCGGACATCTGGGTTGGCAACATATGTGCCTTGTCTGCGAGCCCGACCCAGTTCAGGGCGTCTGCCACTCGCCTTTTAATCTGCCGTTTGGGAGTTCCGATAACTTCGAGGGCGAATGCCACGTTCTCGTACGCACTCAACTTCGGCAGCAGTTTGAAGTCCTGAAAGACAACGCCGATACTGCGCCGCAAAAGGGGAACTTTGCGATCTTTCAACCGATCGATGTTGAAGCCATTTACAAAAATGTGGCCCTTGGTCGGCCGCTCTTCGCGATACATCAGTTTGATGAACGTCGATTTTCCAGCTCCGCTGGGCCCGACAACGTACACGAATTCACCTTTGCCAATCCGTACACTGATCCCGTTCAACGCCTGGGCCCCATTCGGGTATTGCTTCCACACATCTTGCATTTCAATCATAAAAGCACTCCCCAAGCGTAGATTCTCAGAAGACGATTTCACTTTTCCACATTCGTCGCGATCCGCTGCCGCGAACGCGCAAATTGCATCGCGTTCCCAGGCACAGAGAAAGTCCCGAAGTGCGCCTGCCCTCGAGACTCTTCGACACAAAGCCGCAAAATCCTGTTCCAATCGGCAAAATACGAGCTTAAAAGTCTGGCGACAGCGTAACATTTTACCGTTCTAGGAGAGCGGCGTCCTCCCGGCGCAGTCGTGCCATCGAAATGGCTGTTTACCAGCCGACGGTTCTTGCGGTCTGACCAGGCCGTTGTACGCGACCGACACCCCGGACGGCCGAGATCAGCGCTTCCGCATCCACAGGCTTTGACAAATATTCTTTCGCCCCCGCCAACATACAACGGCGTACGCACTCGAAGTCGTCCTGGACGGAGACCACCACCACAGATATATTCGGGAACTGTGTGCAGATTATTTCCGTCGCCGCTACGCCGTCCATCCCGGGCATGTTCATGTCCATCACGACCACGTCCGGGGTGTACATCGTCAGTTGTTGCAGCGCTTCGACTCCGTCGGAAGCCTCCGCCAACACCCGGACGTCCTCAGCGAGTTCCAGGAGCATGCGCATCGACTGCCGGGATTCGGCGGAATCGTCCACCAACATGACCTGAATCGCCTTGCCCAACCAAGTCACCCCCCTTTGGCCACAAAAACGCCCCACCTGTGAAGCGCAACCCACAGGTGGGACCTCGATTACAGTGAATTGGCTATTTTATTGAAATGTCCCTGAAACTGCCCATTGATGAGAGTCAGAGATCCGATCACCAAAAGAACAATCAATGTAATAATCAACCCATACTCAACCAGACTCTGCCCTTCTTCACATCGGATGCGGCGCATGAATTGCCATACTTTCCGCACCGATCACACCTCCCCCGTGGATAATGCCTCCACCGGGTCGCAGAACCGAGTGCAAGTGCGGTGACACCCAGATCAGCAACCTGGCGATCCTAGTTGCGTTCCCGCAACCGTAGACCCATGGCTTTGCGTCCCCCAATTTCTTGAGGTTTGCCCT
>CAZYAH010000467.1:0-1823 GCA_964645595.1 uncultured Alicyclobacillaceae bacterium
AGGCGTCTGGGTCCGGCGAGTTAGCAGCGGGCATGAAGCGTTCCGGCTCCAGAACCTCACCTTCAATCACGATGGCCACGAGCCCGGTCTCCGTTCCCGTCTCATGCCACTCCTGGTCCTCCCAAAATACGGCCTGTCCAGCATGGATTGCCGTACGTGGGGTGTCTTTTCCCCGCACCCAGCCTTGACCCTGAACGACGAGAAACAATTGTGGTCCGACAGCCTGATGAAGTCCAATCACGCCGTTCGGCTGAACATGCATACAGCCGATTTGAACCCCAGACGATGTTCGCATGATCCGGGACAACAGCACATCGTGACTTCCAAATGCGGTTATCGGGCGGCCGACATCGGGATCAAACCGAAACACCTTCATGTTCTCTGCTCCTTTGGATATTGTCCAAGAAAGATTGTATTTCTTGTCGATTCTTCAATATAACAACAGTCCGATCGGGATCTGTCAACTGAAAGCGACGAAATCGTTCATCCATTTTTCTCTTGCGCGGGTAATAGGTTTTACAGATAAACTTGATAAAGTCCCAATCCATTTTTTCCTTGCATCCCTCAGCCATATCAGGTCGGGTTTTTCCTAGGTTTGTTAGCCACCGCTTCAACACGCGATACAGACATACAGGCAACGGAAGTTCCAGATAAATCATCGTGTCCGCGCGTTCTGCCCTTATTTCGTATGTGTTGCTGTAATTCCCTTCAATAATCCATTCGTCACGGCTAACAATTTCCCGCTGGGCTGCTGCGAACTCTTCTACAGAGGCTTCAACCCAACCAGCTTTCCAATATAATGCATCCAAATGATATACCTTGATATTCAATGCTTCGCCTAACCTTCGCGCAAAGGTGGATTTCCCGACACCTGCGGAAACTCCCAAAACCATGATACGTTTCATTGTCACACCTCTTGCATCAGCGCTCTGCCGTACGAATCCAGCGGCCATTCATCCATGTTGCCTGGCTTTCCACGACCACCGTCACCCTCCTTGCCTTTCCCTACTCATTCGGAGCAGGCGGACAAATGCGGCGAGAAACGGAATCCACCGACGCCGCCGTCCGTAGTAATTCACCACCAGTCGACGGAATTCCGGGTATTTCCCGGCGTACGGAAACCAGTTTATCTCGCGCTTCAGAAGCCCTCTATCCACCATGACGGCCGTCTCCACACAAAACGTCCGCAGGCCTGCCGGCCCGTGGTACCGCCCAATCCCGCTGTCTTTTTCCCCACCGTACGGCAGATTGTGGTTGGCAATGCTGACCACCACGTCGTTAATGAGAACGTTGCCAACGGCAAGCCGTGCAGCAACTCGCCGTCCGCGTCGAATATCCGCCGTCCACACGCTCGCGCCGAGGCCGTAGACCGAATCGTTGGCCAGCGCAATGGCTTCCTCTTCTGTGTCGAACGGAATCACCGGCAGCACCGGGCCAAACGTCTCCTCCTGCAATACAGCCATGTCCCGGCGGACGTTTGTGAGCACCATCGGTGGAATGAATAACCCCTTTTCCGTATTCCACTCGTCCGGATGTAGCCCCGTCTCAAGTCGTGCACCTTTCGCCAAAGCGTCCAGTACGTGCCGGCGGACGACTTCTACTTGGAGGGGAGTGGTCATAGAGCCGATATCGTCGTCCGGTCCGGTTCCCTGCCGCAACTTCCGCACTTCCTCCACGAGGCGCCGGACGAACAGTGGGTACACGTCCCGCTCGACGTATATGCGCTCGACGGACAGACAGACCTGTCCCGAGTTTAGGAGTCCTCCCCACAGTGCCGCCTGAACTGCGCGCTCCAGGTTGGCATCCGAGAAGACAATCATCGG
>CAZYAH010000468.1:0-1817 GCA_964645595.1 uncultured Alicyclobacillaceae bacterium
ATTTCGTCTGGATTTCTACCTGCTCGATGACAGCCGGGTCCAACTGTTGTTGCGAATCGCCTTCCATCTCCTGCAGGTGTCTATATTCGACTTCCGGCCGGCGCAACAGCTGCTCCAGCGTTGCCGCCTCTTCGATGGGGCGCGAGTTCGCCCGCTCCAACACAGGGTTGGCCTGTTCCGGTTTGACGCGGGTTCTCTTCAGCCGCTGCAGCTCATTCTCAATTCCTTCGCGCTTGCGCATCATCGCGTCGTACTTCCACTCAGGCAACAGCCCGACTTTGCGGCCTATCTCCATCAGCCGCAAATCCGCATTGTCGTGGCGCAGCAGCAACCGGTACTCCGCGCGCGACGTCAACAACCGATACGGCTCGTTTGTTCCCTTGGTGACCAAATCGTCAATCATCACCGCGATGTACGCATCCGACCGGGACAACACCACCGGCTCCTTGTCCTGCGCGACCAACGCAGCGTTGATGCCGGCCATGATGCCTTGCCCCGCTGCCTCTTCGTAACCAGAAGTGCCGTTGATCTGGCCTGCGGTGAAGAGTCCTTTCACAATCTTTGACTCCAGGGTAGGCCACAGCTGGGTCGGTACAATCGCGTCGTACTCAATGGCGTACCCTGGCCGAATCATCTCGACTTTTTCGAGCCCGGGAATGGTGTGCAAGACCGCCAACTGGACATCTTCCGGCAAGCTGGTCGAAAGCCCCTGCACGTACCACTCCGCTGTGTTCTTCCCCTCCGGCTCCAGGAACACCTGATGGTTCGGGCGTTCCCGGAAGCGGACGACCTTGTCCTCGATGGACGGGCAGTACCGCGGTCCGGTACCTTTGATTTCACCAGAATACATCGGCGCCCGATGCAGGTTCTCCAAAATGATCTCGTGCGATTTCTCGTTGGTGTATGTGAGCCAGCACGGCACTTGCTCGCGCGGTGGGACGTCCGGATCGAACGAAAAATGTTGCGGCTCCGGATCCCCAGGCTGGACAATCAAGTGCTCAAAGTTGATGGAGTTGCGATTGACCCGCGGCGGCGTCCCAGTTTTGAAGCGAACCAGCTGAAAACCAAGGTCGAGCAGGCTGTCCGTCAACTTGATGGCCGGCATCTGCCCGTTCGGCCCGCTCTCGTACGACACATCGCCGATAAAGATCCGGCCGCGCAGGTACGTTCCTGTGGTCAGAACGACCGTCGCCGCATGGTACTCCACGCCAGACTTCGTGACCACGCCCTTGACCCGGCCGTTCTCCGTCAGAATTTCTTCCACCATCGCCTGTTTCAGCGAAAGGTTCGGCTGATTTTCGAGCGTGTATTTCATCGTCAATCCGTACAAAGCCTTGTCCGCCTGCGCGCGCAAAGCTTGCACGGCAGGTCCCTTGCCGGTGTTCAACATCCGCATTTGAATGTACGTCTTGTCGATGTTCCGCGCCATCTCGCCGCCGAGCGCGTCAATTTCGCGCACCACAATCCCCTTCGCCGGCCCGCCGATGGAAGGGTTACAAGGCATATAGGCAATCGTGTCCAGGTTGATGGTCAACAGCAAGGTCTTGCAACCCATCCGTGCAGCCGCCAGAGCGGCTTCGCACCCCGCGTGCCCCGCGCCAATCACAATCACCTGGTACTCCCCGCCAAAGAAACGCAATGCCGTCACCTCCAACAAAGAACGATTGGACTCGTATGTCACTTGCCCAGACAAAATCTCGAAAAAATCTCGTCCAGCAGGTCTTCACCGACTTCTTCGCCAATCACGAGACCCAACGACGCATACGCAGCCTGCAACTGGACGGCGATAATATCCAGTGTCGCTCCCATTGAGGCAG
>CAZYAH010000469.1:0-1815 GCA_964645595.1 uncultured Alicyclobacillaceae bacterium
ACAACGTGGAAGCCTACTGCAGCTGGCAAAAGCTGAAGGACCCGCTGACGGGCGAGGAGATTGACCCCGATGAAAAACTGATGCGCTCTATCGAAGAGCAAATCGGGATCTCCGAAAACGCCAAGAAGACGTTCCGCGAGGAAATCCTGATTCGTATTTCCACCTACGCGCGGCGCGGAAAGAAGTTTGACTACAACTCGCACGAGCGCCTGCGCGAGGCGATTGAGCGGAAACTGTTTGCCGACTTGAAAGACGTCGTGAAAATTACGACGTCCTCGAAGACGCCGGACGAACAACAGTTGAAGAAAATCAACGAAGTCACCGCGCGCTTGATAGACGAACACGGCTACTGCCCCGTCTGTGCCAACGAACTGCTGCGGTACACGGGGAGCTTGCTCAACCGCTAGATGACTCGTACAGCAAACCGTCGCAGAGCATTCATTCTTTGAAACACCACTCGGACGCACGGGGAGGTAGGGACGATGTCGAACATACAATTCACATTGCATAAGGACGATTGGTCCTTGCACCGGAAAGGTCAACAAGACCAGGAGCGTCACAACGAAAAAGTAAAGCAGGCGATTCGGGAAAACCTCGGCGAACTGATCAGCGACGAGAGCATCATCATGAGCGACGGGCGGCAGATTATCAAGATTCCCATCCGGTCACTGGACGAATACCGGATCCGGTACAACTTCAACAAAGGGCGCCACGCCGGAACCGGCGACGGGAAGACGCAAATTGGCGACGTGATTGCTCAAGGAAAGCCGGAAGGCCAGGCGGGGCAGGGACCTGGCAAGGGCCAAGGGGCGGGCGACGCACCGGGCTCCGACTACTACGAAGCCAACGTGTCCCTCGAGGATATCGAAAGCATCCTCTTCGCCGAATTGGAGTTGCCGAACCTTGCCCCGAAGCAACCGGACCAGACGAAGGTCGAAGACATCGAGTACCGCGACGTCCGCAAGAAAGGGTTGATGGGGAACATCGACAAGAAGCGGACACTGCTCGAGTCCATTCGCCGCAACCAACGGAACCAGACGGGGAAGGTACAAATTCTGCCGGACGACCTGCGGTTCAAGACGTGGGAAGAAATTGAAAAACCCGACTCGAGCGCCGTGGTCCTCGCCATCATGGATACGAGCGGAAGAATGGATGTTGCGGTTGTAAATAATACGGTAATCCCGCTTATTAGGCAGGGTTGGAATTCAACATCTGACGTTGCAAGTCCCACATCGCTTTGTACAATCCACCCCGCTCCAACAACGCGTAGTGCGTACCCCTCTCCACAATGCGCCCCTGTTGCATAACGAGAATTTCGTCCATCTCTTCGAGCCCGACGAGGCGATGTGTGATGAAAATAGCGGATCGTCCAGAGATAACGGGACGAAGCGCGTCGAAAAACCTTCGCTCCGTAATCGAATCCATGCCATTGGTCGGTTCGTCGAACACAATAATGGGCGCAGATCTGACAATGGCTCTGGCGAGCGCCAGGCGTTGGCGTTCACCCCCGGACAATCTTGCACCGGATTCGCCGATGAGCGTGTCGTACCCCTGCGGCAAATTGACTATGATGTCGTGAATTTGCGCAACCTTGGCCGCGTGTTCCAACTCGGAACGGGTGGCGTTTGGCTTTGCGATCTTCAGGTTCTCCAGGACGGTCGCGTTAAAGAGGTACGTGTGCTGGCTGACGAGCGTAATGGCCTGCCGGACGGAAGCGTCACTCATCTCCGACAGCTCGACGTCACCGAGTCGAATGGAACCCTGTTCGTATCGGTAGAACCCCAACAGAAGGTTGGCCAGTGTGCTCTTTCCTGC
>CAZYAH010000470.1:0-1806 GCA_964645595.1 uncultured Alicyclobacillaceae bacterium
GTGGGAGCCGGGCCGGGAACTGCCATGTGGGCGGCGTCCCAGGTGTGGCAGACTTTAGACCGCGTAACCCTGCTTGAGCGGGAGGGGAATATGATAGCTCTCGGCAAGCGGTTGGCTGCACATTCGACGTCCGCTTCCGTGCGAGGAGCCGCGTGGCATAAGGTTGACATTACAGGAAACTGGGAGATTCCTTCGCATGATCTGGTGATTGCTTCCTACGTCCTTGGGGAGCTGGCGCCGGACGCCCGAGCGAAGCTGGTTCAGAAACTGTGGGAAGCGACCAGCGGTACCCTGGTCCTCATCGAGCCCGGGACACCGGACGGATTTTCTCGGATTCAGCATGCCCGACAGCAATTGCTGAACGCGGGAGGGAGGACCGTTGCCCCTTGTCCCCACGACAAGGCCTGCCCCAGTGAATGGTGTCATTTTGCACAGCGGATTGCCAGGTCCCGATTGCACCGCCACGTCAAGGCTGGGGAATTGTCCTATGAAGACGAGAAATTCGCGTTTGTCGGCGTGTCTCGCTTGCCCGGGGGAGCTATCGCAGGGCGCGTCGTCCGTCATCCGCAAGTTCGGAAAGGGCATATCCAGCTCGATTTGTGCACACCGGATGGATTGACGAGCGCGGTTATAACGCGGAAGGACGGAACGCTGTATCGACTTGCTCGCGACCTGCGCTGGGGCGACGTTCTACCGTCAAACAAAGATGACCACTGACAAAATCCTCTGAATTATTTATAGTGTAGATATCTCGTGGCGAGAGGATGGATAGACTGTACCACCAGCCACCTCGCCGTCGGCATGATTGAAAACGCTTACCAAGACATCCACGAACGTGACTGGAACTCAAAGCGGGAAGAGGGGCGGATGGCCGATGGTTTCGCTGCAACAGCGTTTTCCGTTTCCTTTGGAGGAAGACCGCCACATCTATTCCAACAATCTCAAGCCGCTCGAACCGCCGTGCTGCATCCGAGTGACCGCCGAGTATTTCGACGAAGTCGCCGAGAAGCGTCGCTTGCTGGCCACTCATCCGGAGCGTTGCTTTCACGCACTCCCGGGTACGCTGGCGGCACAGTGGGAAGTGGTGGATACGGTTGTGCACCAGCTGACCGCAACCTATCCGGACTACTTCGCGCTTGAGAAGCGGGGCGACGACTGGACGTTCCGGAACCGATTGCTGGGCGAGACGGACCGCTTTTACTTTGGCGATGCGACCACGCTCCCGGTGCAACCGCTCGACTGGATTGGCCGACACGTGCAGGAAGACTTAATCATCATGGTTCAGCGCGACGACGACCTCTTTCTCGAAGCCGGGCAACTGTGCTTTCCGAGCGTTTGGTCGCTGACGTTCGATCTCGGTATGTCGTTTCAGGAGATCCACCGTCCCGTCCCGTGGAATCCGGAGCTCGGTGAAAAGATCCGCCGGTTTCTCCTCCGCGTCGAGGCAGGCAAGCCGTGGACGCGCTTGAACTGGGCCATGCAAGCGGGCAGGCGGCTCGACATTCCGCCCGAGACGTTTGACGAATGGGGGCCAGCGCGGTACAAGCTCACACCGGACAACGTGGCTGACGAGGTCCACTTGCGCGTGGAGGAGCAGTGTGTCATGCGACTGCCAGGAAGCCACGCTTTGCTGTTTAGCATCCACACCTACCTGAAATCCCTAAGAGAGTTGTCCCAGCACCCGGAGTGGGCGAAAAGGCTTCATTCCGTTCTCGTCACACTTCCGGACGAAGTGACAGAGTACAAAGGGCTGTCCGCTTATCGCGAAAAGGTCATCGATTATCTGGGGCGATTCCAATGACTGTT
>CAZYAH010000471.1:0-1794 GCA_964645595.1 uncultured Alicyclobacillaceae bacterium
GGAAAGTGGATTGAAAGAGTTCCTTCGCGCTGAGCAAGCCGCCCATGCCCCCAAGAGCAAAGAAGACACGAAGGCCCGGCGCAGAGAGGAACTCATGATCCTGGAAACCCGCATTGCCGAGTTGCTAGGTAACCTCAGCACTGTCCCACAAGACCATGAGCAATACCAGATCTGGGATGCGGAACTCAATGCCCTGATGAAACAGAGAAAACAGATTCTCACGAGTGAGTAACTGGCGGCGACGTCGTCTTCAGCCCTTTGTTTCCCCGCCGCAAACCACTATGATTAGGAAGGATACAGCAGTTCGGCCACGGACGTGGCACGGACGCATAACGGACGATCCGATGAGATAGGAGTGCCACGTTTGACCAGCGACAAACGCGTCACAATTCGGGATGTGGCTCAAAAGGCGGGCGTTTCCATTACGACCGTGTCCCGGTACTTAAACCAGAACTACGGCTCCATGAGCGAAGCGACAAAAGAGCGGATTGCAGAGGTGATTGCGGAACTCGGCTACCGGCCCAACAAGTTGGCGCAGGGATTGCGCGGACTCAGCCGGACGGTTGCAGTCCTGGTGGTGAACATGGGCTACCCGTTCTGCGTCTCGGTCATCCGCTCCCTGTCCAACGCGCTCCACAGGGCGGGGTTTAGCCTCATGGTGTACGAGACAGGCGGCGACGCTGAGCGGGAGAAGACGCTGCTCGAATCCCTCATCTCCCACCAGGTTGACGGACTCGTCATTCAGACCAACGGGGCAAACAACGACGTGCTCGGGGAACTCGCGCGGCAAATCCCGGTGGTGATTGTGGACAGGCGGTTTCAGGTTCCCTATGCGACCAACGTCATCACCAACAACGCAGAAGCGTCGGAGTCGCTTGTGGACGCGCTGTTCCAAAGGGGTTATCAACGGGTGCTCTACGTGACGGAGGCGCTCGAGAACATCAGTACCCGCGTGGAGCGCCTGCAGGGATATGAAGCGGCGTGCCGCCGCCACGGCAGGGAGCCGTGGGTGGCATGGGTTCAGCGCAACGACGAAGACAGTATGCGCTCGGCAGCGCACATGCTGGAATCCTCGTTTGAGGGCCGTCCGCTTGCCGTCTACACGGCGAACGGTCTCGTCATGCTTGAGCTGTACCCGTATCTCAAGGCGTTATCATTGCGCGTGCCGACGGAACTTGGCATTGCGACGTTCGACGAGCCAGACTGGGTCAAGATTGCAACTCCCCAGCTGACCTGCGTGCGCCAGCCGACCGAAGAAATGGGCGAATGCGCCGCACAGGCCGTTCTCGATCAGTTGCAAAGCGAGAGCAAACCGGCGAGACGCCGCTCCAGCGTCAAGGTCATCGAATCGACGGTCATCCTGGACGCGTCGACGGAGCTGTAGATGACGGCGTTAAACTGTGCAGGCCGCGTACGAATTGAGCGCGGGTCGAACCAAGTTCGCCCGCGCTCTCGTTTTTCTCCATACACCGTACCTCGCGGCCACGGTCACTGTTATCCACTCGCGCCCTCCGACTTGTCCAGCCCGAGCAGTCGGACCGCGCGCTGAAACTCCGCAAACTTGCACTGGTATTGTGCGTGCCGCTCGGTATCTGGCTCCCATGTGATTTCCGAACAATCTGGTGTGACGGCGTCCCAGGACAAATCGCCGATGGCGAGTTTTGCGAGCATCGCCGCGCCGACCGTCGACGCGTCGGCGGAACCGCCCGACTGCACCGTGACTCCGAAGATGTCCGCCAGCGTCTGCGCAATCCAGTCCACTTCGAGCAACTTCCCGGACGCAATCAGGCGCTT
>CAZYAH010000472.1:0-1778 GCA_964645595.1 uncultured Alicyclobacillaceae bacterium
GCAACCACTCGTTCAGCTGCGAAATCGCCACACGCGTCTGTTCCATGGTGTCGCGATCGCGAATTGTCACGCAGCCGTCTTCTTCCGATTGAAAGTCGTACGTAATGCAGAACGGAGTGCCAATCTCATCGTGTCGGCGATAGCGTTTGCCGATGGAACCCGAGTCGTCGTAGTCGACCATAAACTCGCCCACCAGTTGTTCGTAGACCTTAAGGGCCCCATCTCCGAGCTTTTTGCTGAGCGGGAACACTGCAGCCTTGTATGGAGCGATGAATGGGTGCAGGTGAAGAACCGTCCGGACGTCGCCGCCCTCGAGCGTCTGTTCTTCGTACGCATCGGCAAACAGAGCGAGCATCAGCCTATCCACGCCGATGGACGGCTCAATGACGTACGGAATGAACGGTTCCTTGCCCTCTTCCTCAACCGTAAAGTCCACGCGCGCGTGCGCCGCGTGCTGAGACAGATCGTAATCCGTCCGATCCGCTACGCCGAGCAACTCGCCCCAGCCAAACGGGAACTTGTATTCCACGTCAGTTGTCGCCGAACTGTAATGGGATAGCTGTTCCTTCTCGTGATCCCTCAGGCGGAGGTTCTCTGCGCGCAGGCCAATTGAAAGCAACCAGTCGTAACAGAACTGGCGCCAGTATTCAAACCAGCGCACATCCTCTCCTGGAGCGCAGAAGAACTCCAACTCCATCTGCTCAAACTCGCGCGTCCGGAAGATGAAGTTGCCTGGTGTGATCTCGTTTCGAAAACTCTTTCCGATTTGCCCAATACCAAAGGGAAGTCGTTTGCGCATAGTGCGCATCACGTGTTTGAAGTTGACGAAAATCCCTTGAGCCGTCTCTGGACGAAGAAAGATCTCGTTGGACGCCTCTTCGGTGACCCCCTGGAACGTCTTGAACATCATGTTGAACTGCCGAATCGGCGTAAAGTCGGCGCTGCCGCAATCCGGGCAGACGACCTTATATTCGCGGATCAGGTTCTCCATTTCGTCGAACGACAGCCCGTCGACGATTTTCTGGACTCCTTGTTTCTCCAGCGCTTCCTCAATCAACTTGTCCGCGCGGTGGCGCGCCTTGCAGGCTTTGCAGTCAATCATGGGATCATTGAAGTTGCCGACGTGTCCAGATGCCACCCACACTTGTCGGTTCATCAAGATGGCAGAATCAATGCCGACGTTGTACGGTGACTCCTGAATGAATTTTTTCCACCAAGCGCGCTTGATGTTGTTCTTCATCTCCGCGCCAAGCGGCCCGTAGTCCCATGTGTTGGCCAAACCGCCGTAAATATCCGAGCCGGGGAAGATAAACCCACGGTGTTTCGCAAGTGCTACTAATTGATCCATGGTTACAGTCACGTGCATTTCCTCCGTTCCCAAGACAAACCTAGCGATATGATACTTGATTTCGATGGTGATGTCTAACGGAGCAGTGACCAGTTCTCGAAAACCAGCGTTGTTTTGACGACTTGAAAACTCGAACCGTATAATGTTCGGAGCGGAATTGGGATGCGATTCACCGACGAGACAGCGAAGCGTCTGCAAGGAGTGGGAATGTGGAAGAAACGCGAAAACAGGCCGAGATTCGAGCGGTATTCTTGGATATCGACGGCACCATTTTTTACGAGGGCACTACGGTGGAAAGTGCTAGGCGCGCAGTTCGACACTTGCTGCAGCGCGACCTGTTCGTCGCGATCTGTACCGGAAGGTCCATCCTGCATGCCAAAAGAATTCAGCGCGATTTGGGTCTATCGCACGCCGTATATTTCAACGGAGG
>CAZYAH010000473.1:0-1772 GCA_964645595.1 uncultured Alicyclobacillaceae bacterium
GATGTAGATGTTCACTCCGTCCCAGGAGTAACCGTTGCGGACGTAGTAGAACGCGAGAGATCTCGCCCATGGCTCCGCCGTTCCCTGCTGGGCCGCTTCCGCGTACTTGCGAAACAATGCGCCAAGATAGTTGTTGGACAGGGCGTAAAAAACCACCGTCATAAACAACACGAGTGCGGCAATGGCAGTGAAGATCTTGTTTCGAACTTTCACGGCTCATCACTCCAGAACAGCACTCGCTACCCACTCCCACCGCGCTTGAGATTGGCCCCCGCCCACTCTCGTCATTCCGCAAACTTGTAGCCAACCCCGTGGACGGTGAGGATGTGTTTCGGGCTGGCTGAGTCATCCTCGATTTTCTTCCGCAAGTGGCTAATGTGACTGTCAATGGTTCGCTCGTAGTTCAAATACGCGTCGCCAAGTGTAGCTTGTAACAACTGCAGACGACTGTACACTACACCCGGCTTGCGAGCAAGCGTAAGCAAGATCTGAAACTCCGCCGGGGTCAGCGAAATTTCTCTCCCCGATTTCCAGACCTGGAATTTCGACTCGTCAATGATCAAATCTCCGCGCTCAATCACGCTTTGTGAAGGCGCGCCATCGTTTAATCGGCGCAAGACGGACCGGATGCGCGCTACGAGCTCCCGCAAACTAAACGGCTTTACCATGTAGTCGTCCGCGCCGACTTCGAGCCCAACTACCCTGTCGGCTTCCTCGGCACGGGCCGTCAACATGATGATGCCGACTTTGGAGCTTTCCCGTAGCTTCCGGCAAACCTCAAGCCCGCTCATGCCCGGCATCATCCAGTCCAGCACTACCACCTGCGGACGACATTCCTGCACTTTCTTCAACGCTTCGGTCCCCGAGGTTGCGGTAATCACCTGAAACCCTTCGCCTTCCAAAAACGGCTTCATTACATCAAGGACTTTCGCTTCATCATCGACAAGAAGAATCGTTGCTTCCACGACGTAACCCCACTTTCGCACATGAACGCCACGTTGTCTTTCGCCCTATGTCCTTCCGTTTTACTCACACGGTATGTCGCTTTCCTTGCGCGAGTCGAGTCACCAGGGCGAGAAGGAAGATACCGCCGCCAGCTGCGTACACCGACCATCCCCATACTTGGGTAGAATCGGTGCCAGCGAAGAGCCCGTGCAACGTAACCATAATGAACAGAGGAAATGACAATGCGTGCAGAGCGCGCCAGGCTCTTGCGCCGATGTACTTTCGCAATGCGGAAGACACGATTAACACGAACATTCCGTACATCGACAGTATACCGAATCCAACGGGAATGGGACGGTACGTCGACTGCAAGGGGACAAGGGCCTGTACCCACGAAAACGGAACCGACCTGTCCTGAAACAATCCCCACAAATGCAGTGCCACAAACGGGATGAACAACAGCGCCACAAACTGGTGCACGTGGCTCATGGCACTGCGCAGTCTCCACTTGTCCCACATTCCTGATTTCGTCACCATCCCGAGGGCGACGGTTGTTGTCAGCAACCCGTAGGCAGTGAGCCCCGCCGCGCGTTCCATCGACCAAAAGAACTGGTTTAGAGACGACTGGTCACTGTACATCAAATGTCCTACGCCGTAGGAACCAAAGATGAGAACCAGCAACAACATGCCGCTGACAAACAGCGGAGTCACCGACCGTTCGTGGACGAGTTCCACGCGTGCTTCACCTCCCCTGTATCCGTGATGAGAACCCAGCCGCGTGCTCCTTGGCGCGCGAGCCAATCGGTGGCTGTGCTGCCGAGGATAAG
>CAZYAH010000474.1:0-1768 GCA_964645595.1 uncultured Alicyclobacillaceae bacterium
CTTGCTCGTATTCTGGTACAGCGGAATGACGATGTTGTCATCCATCGTGAATCCGCCGGTGTCCTGGCTGTAGCGCTGGGCGTCCTCCACGGAAACCCCCAGTTTCTTGAGTGCTTTCTTATAATCCGACGCGGTCTGCGCAAGATATATGTGAACCGGTTTGCTCATGTCC
Source organism: uncultured Alicyclobacillaceae bacterium (assembly GCA_964645595.1). Lineage (GTDB taxonomy): Bacteria > Bacillota > Bacilli > Alicyclobacillales > Alicyclobacillaceae > Alicyclobacillus_A. The sequence continues at coordinate 173 of CAZYAH010000474.1, forward strand.
ATCCGCAGGGTTTGCGAAACGGAGTCAATCACGTGCCCGCTTGTGAGCAGTTGCCGCACCTGCGCCACTTTTTGTGCCGGCACATCGTTCCCAAAGGCTTCCACAACCACTTTGGAGGAAGGAGAAGGAGTGGAAGCGGGCTTGGACGACGGTTTGCCGGGACTCTTGACCGGTGGTGCTGGCGCTTGCGGTTGTCCATGGTCGGTGCCGGAATCCGGGCTGTTGTACTCCGCAATTGAAGGGGGGTGCTCCTTGGTCAGGGTCTGGATCCAACTGCGCAGCTTATCGGGATTCTTGTTGTACACAAGTGCCAGCGCAGAGACGCCCGTGAGCGCGAGAGCAAAGATTGACACGGTGATGTGGAACCACTTGTCCGATGGGCGTGGCATGACTACTCCTCTCTTTCCCGGGCCTACATCTTGTCAATAGTGTAGCCGGAACGCTTGCGGATTGAAACGTTTGATTCTTGGAAACAATTTTCGGGTCATTTGCTCATTTTCGATTGACACGGCGGATCCATTCGTGATATCGTTAAGCTGCAGTTAAAATTTCTAACGAGTACAATGGAACTTGGCAAGGGTACGGAATGAACGTGAACGGTGCCGGTACATGGTACTTGCAATTGGGAGGCAAGTTTTGTGCAAGGAACAGTAAAGTGGTTTAATGCGGAAAAAGGCTATGGGTTCATCCAAGTCGAAGGCGCGAACGACGTGTTCGTTCACTACACAGCGATTGTTGGTGAAGGATTCCGTACTCTGGAAGAAGGTCAACGTGTCGAGTTCGACATCGTCGAAGGACAACGTGGACCGCAAGCGGCGAACGTTACTCGCCTCTAATCTGGAGAAAATCATTGCGCCCCGGAAACGGGGCGTTATTGTTTTCAGCGGATTGGTCTGTGAAACAGGCTGTCCCCCGCTTTGGGGACAGCCTGCTTTTGTGTTGTTCAGCATCTCTCCCAGTGAAGCAGCCGCCAGTCAAACGCGCCTCCGATGAAGGCACATTACACATCGTGCGCCGCGGCGCGCAGCCGCATTTCCAGCTTGCGGTTGAAAAACAGCGTCGCAGCGTTCCAGAACAATACAGCCATGGTGACATAGAAGACGCTCCGAATCCCGTACTGCGCGGCGATGGTACTGCCGAGCAGCGGCCCAATCAGGTTCCCGAGGAACGTCGCGCTGGAATTGAATCCGAAGGCCGTGGCCTGTATGTCGCGCGGCGCCAATTTTTTGACCAGGACGTTCAAGGAAGGAATCATTCCGCCCACGAAGAGGCCGAGCAAAAAGCGGCCCACCAGCAACATTCCAATGCCGGTCGCCAGCGCCTGTGGTAGAAACGCCATGCCCGCCATCGCGAGTGCCACAATCAGGATTTTGCGCTGCCCGAACCTATCCCCCAGCCGACCTAACAGCGGCGATCCGATGAGGTTCGCAATCCCTGTGGTCGCCACCACCAGTCCAGCAATCAATGCGATGTGGTCGCCCGTCCACAGCGTCTTCGCGTACACGGTCACTATGGGCTCGATGCTCATCATGCCAACCTGGGTCGTCAGCGACGCCACGAACACTGGAACGAGCGGCCGCAGGGCCTGCAACTGGG
>CAZYAH010000475.1:0-1764 GCA_964645595.1 uncultured Alicyclobacillaceae bacterium
CGAGACCAAACTGGAGACCGACCGGCGCCGGATCCGGCAGCGGATCGACCACTTGCGGCGGGCCCTCAAACAGCTGCACAAGACGCGTGCCACGAAGCGAGCCAAGCGCGCGCGGACGGTTCCCGTGGTCGCCCTGGTAGGGTACACGAACGCGGGTAAGTCGACGCTTCTGAGCCGCTGGACGCAGGACAAAGGTCGCAAGGCCGAGCAACTGGGCCACAACCGGCTCTTTGATACGCTAGATCCGTTGGCTCGCAAAGTCCGCTGCGGCCCTGCCGACGAGATTGTTCTGCTCGACACGGTCGGCTTTGTGCAAGATCTCCCGCACCTGCTCGTGGAGGCGTTCCGCACGACGCTGGAAGAAGCGCGGGAGGCCGACCTGATTGTGCACGTGGTCGACGCATCCACGCCGGCGGAGTCGCGGCTGACCACCACGTACCAGGTGCTGTCCGAGATTGGCGCGTTGGACAAGCCGGTGATCACGTTTTTCAACAAAATGGACATGGCGCCTACGGAGCCTCCACCGGATCTTCGGGCGGTTCTCTCCATCTACGGTTCTGCAGCGACGGGCGCCAACATAGACGCCTTGTACGACGCGGTCGAACGACAACTTGGCCTCGACGGAGTGCGGGTGACGCTCCGCGGCCCCGCCGAGACGGTGCTGTCCGGCCACGCCGCCAGGCGCGGGCGCGTTTTGGGAGTCCATTCCGTGTCGGACGCGGAGGTCGAGGCGACGTATGTTGTCTCGCGCAACCATGTGTCGCTGTTTGTCCAGCAAATGAATGAGGATCCGCGCGTCGAAGTCGAGTGGCAGAGCGGTGTGTAATGGGCGGAAATTCCCGTTTGATACGAATTATGTGTTCAGAATGTGCAGCAACAGGAAGGAGACAGAGAGAGCCAGGATGGAGCGAGCAAGGCAGTTGGTGGCGGCGTCGGAAGCCGCGGTTCAGTCGGTTTTTCGCGAGATTGAGGCGATTTGCAAACACAACCAGCGGAAGGTGCTGGAGGCGTTTTGGAGTGAACGGGTCAGCGCAACCGACTTTCAAGGATCCACCGGGTATGGGCTCGGCGACGAAGGGCGCGATAAACTAGAGCGGATATACGCGCGGGTGTTCGGCACGGAGGCGGCGCTGGTGCGGCCACAGATTATCTCCGGGACCCACGCGCTGAAACTCGCCCTGTTCGGCGTGTTGCGGCCGGGTGACCACGTGCTGTTTGCCACCGGATCGCCCTACGACACTCTCGAGGCCGTGGTGGGGATTCGCCCGGCGCCGGGCAGCCTGGCTGAGTGGGGTGTGTCGCACACGGTGGTGCCGCTTCGGCAAGACGGTTCCATCGACATCTCGGGTGTCCTCGAGGCGCTGAGACCCAACACCAAAATGGTGATGTTCCAGAGGTCGCGCGGGTACAGCGAGCGGAGAGCCCTGACCATTCGCGAGCTGGCGGAGTGTTTTGAAGCCATGCGCAACGTTCGCGAAGATCTTTGTCTGGCGGTGGACAACTGCTACGGAGAATTCGTGGAGGCACAGGAGCCAACCGAAGTGGGAGCGGACCTGGCCATTGGTTCCTTGATCAAGAACCCGGGCGCCGGCATCGCGTCAACGGGCGGCTACATTGTGGGGAGGCAGAAGTGGATAGACGGCGTTGCCGCCCAGTTGACCGCTCCCGGCGTCGGCGCGGAAGCTGGGCCGACACACTCATTTCTCCGTCTCTTTTACCAGGCTCTCTTTCTCGCGCCGCATACGGTCAGCCAGGCGGTCAAGG
>CAZYAH010000476.1:0-1721 GCA_964645595.1 uncultured Alicyclobacillaceae bacterium
CCCCTTCAGCATGCGCGAGATGACGCAGGAAAAGATGCGCGTATTCCGCTATCCGTCGTAGTGTCTTGCCATCGCGCTCACCGCGAAAGTACTTGTCATCGCTTCTATTGAGCACCCAGCAACACCTTGCGATGCAATTGCGCCGGGCTACGGCCTTGGCGGCTTGGGCATTCCATTCGGTGCTCCCCGAGCACAAAGTAAGCAAGCAGACTGGTGTTCGCGAAGATCAGATCTTCGCCCAACGTAACCTTCCTCTCGCTATCGACAACTCGCGCTCCGTCGCTGCGTAGGGATGGGGTAAACCATGTTGCTTGGTCGTCGTTCACCGCTTCCACGTGGTAACGGCTTTCAGATTTTGTGACCGCAAGAAGACGCAGGCACTCTCCTGCGGCGAGGGTCTCGCGCATTCCATACATTCCGTATTCCGTCAGGCAGTCAGGCGAACCTGCGGTCCCTAGAGATATTCGGAAGACCGAATGCTCGGGATCGCGGTTGCCAGTCAATCGACCGAAGACGCTTGCTTGGTGGTGGTTGCCCGGCACCTTAAGGATCTCGATGAATTCGACCTGGCGAGTGGCGACGTCGTCCATGGCGTGATGCAGATGCAGGCCATCGGTACTCGCACCTTCCCCCACAAAAAGATAATTCCGCGCACCGGCCTTTTCATACACGTGTTCGCCGGCTCGCGTTTCGCAGAGCCTTTCGTGCACCAAGCCAGTAGGGAAGATGCTCCAGACGCTCGCCATGACTCCTACACCGACTACAGCCACGGTCGCTCCCACGCGCCATTTGCGCATTGCAAGCGGCTCTCGCGTTGTGGGGTCTATTCCCGGTGTCCGTTGAGCCGCGCTTAAGTTCGTCGCCGGCAGAAAGCCCTCTCGCCGAATTGAAAGCAACTCCAGCAGGAAGAATGATGGTCCCAGCACAGTGTTCGACAACAGCCAAATGTAGGGAACAATGAAGACGCTGAGCATCGCTAGCGTTATGCCGAGGCCCTCCACTGGCGTGCGAACGAACGGAATAACGAGGCGGGGCAGCAGTTCGGCGACGGATCCCAGACACCAAGAGAGCACCCCAAGCCCCAATACAATCTTCCAGGCCAAGGACAGGCTTGGCGGGGCGACAATTTTCCTCGCTCGTACGGATATCCATACGCGTCGAAGCAACAACAACGCTTGACCAAATACAAGTGTGGTAGCCGCGGCGCCATAGATACCGAATAAGTTTGGCGGGACGAATCGCGATCCGAGCAGCGGCAGAGGCAGAGCCGGTCCGGACATTGGACCGAAAATCGTTCTTAGGTACATGGCCTCCAGGCGCCCGTCCTGACCTGCCTGCTGCGCAGCGGACGCCATCAGCTTTGCAAAGGTCGGCCCTAGGAAGCTCATCAGGATGGCGGCAGTCATGCACGCGATGACCGCTCCGTACAGCCAGTGTTTCATGGTCAGAAGCCTTCTAGAAAGGATGTAGCTGGTTAGCCATTGGAGAGCAAGTCCGGCATAGCGTCAATCAGCTGTAGTCGGTTGGACATGAGTGATTCGGTCCGATCAAAAACACGAGAACGCCACAAGTCTGTTTAGTTACATTGAGTGACGTACGCTCTCCGAATCACCCGGAGGGCATATGCACTTGAAAGGCTCCTGCCATTGCGGTGCAGTGAAGTTCAGCCTGCAATCCGATTCGCCCGTTCCCTTCATGCACTGCTACTGCACCATCTGCCG
>CAZYAH010000477.1:0-1718 GCA_964645595.1 uncultured Alicyclobacillaceae bacterium
CACAGTAGGATTCTGCAAACTAAACCTTCGCCTCGGAACGGGCCACCGCTACGAGGTCTTCTACCGTGACGCTTTCTTCCCCGAGTACGACTTCTCGGATGTCTTTTGGATGAGGGCGTTTCTGTCTGTCCATCTCGTCCTCCTCCCTCTCTGATCTACCTTTCGCGTCAGTTCAGGACTTCCGGGACAGCGCCTTCGGTATCATTGACCGCACTGCGTTTGCCGTGCAACGGGTTGCTGGCTTCGTTCAGAGACAGGCGTGCCGTCTCAGGCGCCCAGGCGATGGACGAAAGGACGCCAATCAACAGAACCGCGGTCATTCCCAACATCGACGAGGTCAGACTCATCAATGGCAGCAGGAATGTTCCGAGTGCCGAACCAACCCGGCTGACCGCCGTCACAACGCCGACCCCCGATGCACGCACCTCTGTCGGGAACAGCTCGGCTGGGTAAACCAGCGTCAGGTTGGAAACGGCGGACATCACAAAGGTAAAAACGGCAAACGCGATGAGAATCAAGGTTTGCATACTCGCGGGCAAGACCGTGACCAGGAACAGGGTGACGGTCAGTATCGCAAAGGAGTAGATGAGAAATCCCCTGCGCGTCATCTTCTCTGTAAACCACAGGCCGGCTATTGAGCCGATGAGCAGAAAAATGTTCAAAATCGTGTCGACGAGGAAGTTTTCCTCGAATCCCAACTGGCTCAGAATGGTCGGCAAGAATGTGTAGATGGCGAAGTACGGAATCACGATGCAAACGTAGAACAAGCTGCCGAAGATGGTGCGCAGGCGAATCTGCCTGGTGAAAAGGTCCTTGAATCCGTAACTCGCCTGCTTGCTCTCCGCAATCATGTCGTCGATTTCCACATTCGGCCCGATGTGTTTCTTGACAATCTGACGCGCTTCTTCCTCACGGCCCACACTGATGAGCCAGCGCGGCGATTCGGGAGTACCAATTCGCAGCAACAGCACGATAATCGCCGGAATGGCGCCGCTCGCCAGCATCCAGCGCCACGACTCTGGCCCAGTTTTCTCAAGGTAGAATCCCACCAGCGTCGCCAGGGTGTACCCCACGGTCCACAGTACGTTCAGTGCCGAGAGCAAGATGCCCCTGTATTTCTTCGGCGCGAATTCTGCGAGCAGCGTGGAGCCGACCGCGTAGTCTCCGCCGAGGGCAAGGCCGATGAGGATACGCAGAACAAACAGCGTCACCGGATCATTTGTAAAGAATTGCAGCAAAGAGGCCACAGTGATGATGGCAAAGTTGGCGAGGTAAATTTTTTGTCTGCCGATTCGGTCAGACAACCACCCAAGCAGGAGACTTCCAAAAAACAGGCCAATCAAAGCGGAACTTCCAAGCAACCCTTGCCATACAGGGCTCAGATTCATCTGTGTGCCGAGCAGGCTCAGCGCCATGCCAATAATTCCAAGGGCGTACCCGTCAGAAAAATTGGATCCGAACGTCAAGGCTGTAATCCGCAAATGAAACTTGTTCAGCGGCGCATCGTCAATCTGAATTCTTTGTGCAGCCATCGAACGCTTCCCCATTCGTTTTGTAATTTTATGAAAACGAACAGCAAGGACTTCTCGTGAGCATGAAAAGCCAAGAGGTCAACGTCAGCATGCCAACCGTTCTTGCGATTTTGGCGTCACGTTGAAATCTGCCGCAATCCTCCCTTCGCCCAACAGTAACCGCTTACATAACACTGATTTTCGTTC
>CAZYAH010000478.1:0-1708 GCA_964645595.1 uncultured Alicyclobacillaceae bacterium
GCCGACGACACCTTTCTTGCGCAGCATGTTGGTGACGGTCAGGGCGAGGTCGGTCGCGGTAGCGCCTTCCGGCAGTTGACCCGTCAACTTGAAGCCAATCACTTCCGGCATCAGTTGGTACAACGGCTGGCCGAGCATGCAGGCTTCCGCCTCGATGCCGCCAACGCCCCAGCCGAGGACGCCTATGCCGTTGATCATGGTCGTGTGCGAGTCGGTGCCGACGAGCGAATCCGGGAAGACCACCGTTTCGCCGTCCACTTCGCGCTGTGCAACCACGGTCGCCAGGTACTCGAGGTTCACCTGGTGGACAATACCGGTTCCAGGCGGCACGACGCGGAAGTTTTGAAACGCCTTTTGCGCCCAGCGCAGGAACTTGTAGCGCTCCTCGTTGCGCTCAAACTCCTTGTTGATGTTGAACTGCAACGCTTCGCGAGACCCGAACGCGTCGACCTGAACGGAGTGGTCAATGACCAAATCGACCGGAATCAGCGGGTTGATCCGCTTTGGATCACCGCCGGCACGCTGCATGGCTGCCCGCATGGCGGCCAGGTCTACGACGGCTGGCACACCCGTAAAGTCCTGTAGCAAAATGCGCGCTGGCTTAAACGGGACTTCCGTCTGTTGCGGTGCGGGAGCGTTCCAGTTGGCCAGCTCGCGAATGTGGTTTTCCAGAATGGCGCGGCCGTCAAACTGGCGGAGCACAGCTTCCAAGAGGATCTTGATGGAGAACGGAAGCCGGGAGACGGGGCCGACGCCCTTCTCTTCGAGCGCGGCAAGGTTGTAGTACGTGTACGACTTGTCGCCGACTTGCAACCTTGTGCGCACGCCGAACGGATCGCGATTGATGTTACTCATGATGATTCCCTCCACTCTCGGTGCTGAGACAAATCCTGATTACATTCTCGCAAACAAAAGCCGAGTCTGTCGAACGTGGATCAGATTTGTCGATGGACTAATCTCATTTTCCGATGCCCATCGCACGCAGTTCATCGCCAGGGATAAGGCACCGATTTCCTAAAGAACAGGGTGTACAACGAAACATTGTAATACAAATGTCACAGTTTGTTCATTGCCACTCTACTACCGATTTGTTACAGTTTCAAGTTACCGCTCATAAAGCGGCGCCTGCAGGGAATAGACGCTGAGGAGATGCGACTTGTGAAGACGGGACGGGGTATAGCGACAGTCGAGGGCTGATCCACAATTGGGATCAGCCCTCGTTCGGATTCAGGGTGTGGTCTACCGCTGCAGGAGGACAACAATCATGGACGCCAGTGACAGGCAAACGCTGATCAGGTACATCACAGTCACAGCCTGCACCTGGGAGAACCCGGCAGCGAGCAATCGGTGGTGACCGTGCGTCTTGTCCGGTTTGTACACAGGTTTGCCTGCCAGCGCCCGTTTTATCACCACGATTAAGCCGTCGAAAATTGGTACACCGAGAGCGAGGACCGGCACGCAGATGGAGATAAGCGTTGCTGACTTGAATGCGCCAATCGCGGCGATGGAGGCGAGGAGAAAGCCGAGCAGAGTGGAACCGGCGTCACCCATAATGATGCGCGCGGGGTAGAAGTTGTGGCGCAGGAATCCCAGAGCCGCGCCGGAGACAGCAGCGGCCCAGACGGCAGAATCGAGATCACCTTTAATGAGCGCGACAAACATCAGCGTCATCGCGGCAATCGACGCGATGCCGGCGGCCAGCCCGTCG
>CAZYAH010000479.1:0-1701 GCA_964645595.1 uncultured Alicyclobacillaceae bacterium
AGCGCGAGCCATGATTGAGATGGGGGTACCCGTTGCGCTGTCCACAGACTACAATCCGGGCAGTTCGCCGACCGAATCTCTTCAACTCGTGATGACCATTGCCTGCCTCAACCTGAACATGAGCCCGGAAGAGGTAATCACAGCGATGACCATCAACGCCGCTCACGCCATTGGCAGGGGCCATCTGATTGGAAGTCTCGAAGTCGGCAAACAGGCGGATTTGGTTCTGTTCAACGCTCCAAACCTCGCGTATCTGCCGTATCACTTCGGCATTAACCATGTGGACACCGTGGTGAAACGAGGAAAGATTGTGGTTTCCGGCGGGCGGCTTTGCCAATAGACTTGGCAGTAGACTGGACAGCGGGAGAGCCTGTACCGTTTTACCTGAACAATGGAGTTTGGGGTCAGCGTAATGGAGGTCAGAGGACATGATTGAATACATTGAACGCCCCGGAACGAGATTTCGGGATCATTTGGACCCGAAAATTGCGGATTGGATCCAACCGTACGAAGGAAACACGTCGTTTGACGTGGCCATTCTCGGCGCTCCGCTCAGCAAAACTTCCATCAGTCATTCGGCTGCGTCCCTCTTGCCGGACGCAATTCGCTCGTTGTTCCATTCATTCACTCCATACGACGTGAACCATCGGCTGGATTTGAGCGAGAAACTCCGCGTTGTGGATCTCGGCAACGTCAAAATGCACCTGACGGATCTCCCGCTCTGTCAGCAGCGGATTGAGGACGCCGTCGCTGCGTACTGGCAAGACCATTCCCAACCACTTGCGTTGTTGGGAGGGGACCACTCCGTCACGGGCGCGGCGGTGCTGGGTCTGACCCGTGCAACCAAACGCCGGTACGGCATTATTCACTTTGACGCGCACCACGACGTTCGGAACCTGGAAGATGCCGGGCGCAGCAACGGCACTCCGTTTCGGACCATCCTGTCTTCGCAGGCCGTGTCGGGAGAGAATATTGTGCAAATCGGCCTGAGAGATTTCGTCAACGCGAAGGCGTACCACGAGTACGTGCTTGAGCAGGGTGTGACCGTCTTTACCGCCAGGCAGGTGTTCAAGGAGGGGATGTCCTCCATCTTGCAGCAGGCCATGGCGATTGCGGGAAAAGGGACGGACGCCGTCTACGTGAGCTTTGACATGGATGTGTTGGACCAGAGCTTTGTGCCGGGAGTACCTGCGCCGAGCCCGGGCGGCTTGGCTGTGTGGGACGCCATTGAGGCGCTGGAGTGGCTTGGGATGCAAGACAACGTGGTGATGTTGGACATTGTGTGCGCCGACCCGACGAAGGATGTACGGGACCTCACAAGTCGCGTCGCCGCCAATTTGCTGTTGTCCTTCGTGACGGGGATTGCGCTCCGCAAATCATGAGTGGCCATCCCGAATAGCTTGCGCGATGCCTGATGGATTCCCCTGCCATACACATGTTTGGTAGGGGATTTTTCTGTGCACAACCGAGTTATGCGCGACGCAGCTCTCGCATGTCGCGCTCGTGCTCGAACAGCTTGATCTTAACAAAATCAGTATCTCCCTCAACCTTACCCAGCCGATGGTCGACGCGCACAAACTCCTGGCGTAATGTGCTCATCTCCTGATGAACCGTAGCGAACTCCTGGCGAACCTCTTGCCGAAAACTATCCAACTCCTGGCGAAACTCGTCCATCCTTTGCTCGAACCGATTCATCTGTTG
>CAZYAH010000480.1:0-1700 GCA_964645595.1 uncultured Alicyclobacillaceae bacterium
TTCGTGTTCAAGCGGCGGCGAATTCGCGCCACAACGTCGTGCGACGTCATTCCAGCCGGCTTGTCGACGACGAGGACTCCGGACACGCTCACCGGGGCACCTCCGCCAGCGCGAGTTCAATTTGCTCTACGACCCTGTCCATCGCTTCGGATAAATCGCCGTTCACCGTGCAACCCGCGGCGCGGGTATGGCCCCCGCCGCCGAACACCTGGGCGATGCGCGCCACGTCCACGTAGCGTTTGGAGCGCAGCGACACCTTGACGCGCCCTTCGGAAGTTTCCCGGAACAGCGCACCGACCTCCACGGTGTCAATACTGCGGGTAAATCCGACCAGTCCCTCCGTATCGTCGTCGGTACAGCCGGCCCCTTCGAGCATCCCGCGGGTAACGTAGATGACCGCGTACTTCCCGTCGCTGGACACGGTGAGGTTGTTGAGCGCCATCTGCAACAGCCGCATCTGCGCCCAGGTGCGCGATTCCAGGGCGGGTTCCGCGACGTCGTAGGGGCGAACGCCGTGGCCAATCAAATCGGCCGTGATCTGATGGACCTCGCGCGTCGTGTTCGGCTGAACAAATCCCCCTGTGTCCGTCAGAATCCCGGTATAAATACAGGTCGCCAAGTCCGCAGTGAACGGCACCGACAGCGTCCGCGCGACGTGGTAAACCAGTTCACAAGTGGCTGCCGCCTCCGCGTCAATCCACGCGCACACGCCGTACCCCGGATTCGTCGCGTGGTGGTCGATGTTGACAATGTCCGCCTGTTGCGCGACGTACGCGCGGGCGTAGTCAAAGCGCGCCATATCTGCGCAGTCGACCGCGATGACGTGCTGAAACTCCCGGTCGGGTGCCGCTTCAACGGGCATCGCCCGTTCGAACATGGGCAGGAAGGAAAACCGCTCCGGCAGCGGCGCCTCGACGACAAATCGCCACTTCTTGCCGAGCGCGTCGAGGATATGCGCGACGGCGAGCGAACTGCCGACCGCGTCCCCGTCCGGGCGTTCATGCGTAACAATCAGCCAGTCGTCGTGGCGGCGAATCTCCTCCACGACCTTGCTGAGCGCCTCCGGAAAGCGCGGCGATGGGACCCACTCGTTCCTCATCGCAACGTCTCGACTCATGTCGGTGAATCCCCCGTTTCGGGCGCCGCGCTGGACGGCGCTTCCTGTTTGATCTGCTTTAAGACGGACTCAATGCGCGCGCTGTAGTCGCCGGACTCGTCCAGCTTGAATTGCAGTTCCGGCGTCAAGCGCATCCGCAGGCGGCGGCCCACTTCCCCCCGCACAAAGCCGACGGCGCGGTTGAGCGCGTCCATCGTACCCTGTTTTTCGTCCGCGCTTCCCAACACGCTGACGTAGATCTTTGCGTGTTGCAGGTCCCCCGCGACTTCGACCCGCGTCACGGTCACAAAACCGATTCTCGGGTCCTTGATGGAAGAGCGGATAATGTCGGCGATTTCCTTTTTCATCTGTTCTGCGACACGCTGAGCACGAATGCGAGTCAACGTACATCACTCCTCGCGGCGAGACGGATGCGGTCGAGCGAAAGGAAGCAGCTGATGACCGCCCGTCTCTGTTTCGTCCCTTATTCTTGCTTAACGGCCTCCATCTTAAATGCCTCGATGACATCTCCAATCTTGATGTCGTTGAACTTGTCGAGCGTCAGGCCGCATTCGAAGCCCTGCGCCACTTCGCGCACGTCGTC
>CAZYAH010000481.1:0-1699 GCA_964645595.1 uncultured Alicyclobacillaceae bacterium
ATTGGATGCGGGAATCTGATCCGGAGCGACGACGGCGCCGGTCCGATGCTGATTCGGAAGCTGTGGGAGCTGGGCGTTCCGGAAGGAGTGCGTTTGGCCGACGGCGGTACAGCGGGGATGGACGTCATCTTTCAGATCGGAGATGCGAAAGAATTGATCATTGTTGACGCGTGTACGTCAGGGGCTGAGCCGGGGACCATCTTCGAAGTACCCGGGGAGGAAGTCGAAGCCCCCCCACTCAAAGAAGTGAACCTGCACAACATACGCTGGGACAACGCCATCGCGATGGGGCGATGGCTGTTGAAGGAGCGCTTTCCTAAAAAGGTGACGGTCTATCTCATCGAGGCCGAGAATTTGGAACACGGTTTTGGTTTGTCGCCGGCGGTGGAGGCGGCGGTGGAACGGCTGGCGAGAGATTTGATTCAACGCTTGGAGGGCCAGCAGTGCAGATTGAGCTGACATCCACAGGATACTTGTACATTCCCGCCGCAGAAGCGTGGCGGTTCCCTGTGGGAACCGCCGTCGCTTTGGTTCGTGGCGATGAATTGTGGCTGATGCCTGTGAGGCATGCGGGATCCGGAGGTCTGCTTCTGAAACTCCGCAATGCCCGCGGAGACCGCAGCCTGTTTGTCCAGGAGTTTCTGCCGGAAGGCGTGCCGCCAGGCCCGCGTGAGGCGGTGTGGGACGAGAAACTGGGCGCCTTGCGAATACCTCTTCAGCGGTCTACGGATTCACTGGTGTGACGGTTGATGGAGATGTACCTTTACTGGAAATGAGGGAGCGAGTTGCGGCCGCAACCTATCGGTGTGTTTCCTGGAACCGCGGGCTTTCTGTTGCTGCCCTCGGTGCCGGAAGGAGAACAACTTCTGCCTCTGTTGTTGCGCGGCTTTCTGCCCGGTCGGTGGCCTGATTCATGGCGGTTTTTTGCCGCCGCAGTGGAGGGGCAGAATGAGGAAGCTGTCGCGGAGTTGCTCACAGGCGACTCTGCAGGGGCGTACAATCGATTCATTCTCATGCCGAATGAAACGACGTACGCTTCCGCGGAACGGGTGTTGGAAGGCGAAGAGCGCCTACTGTTGGACGCGGCGGCGTGGCGTTTTGGATTCCGCAGTTCGCCTCCGCCGCTTGCCGAGTCTCGGGACGAGGTCCGCGCTTTTTTACTAGCAAGCCACGCTTACGACGCATTTCAGCAGGAGGATTGGCGGACCGGTCTTGACGTCTTGCTTGAGGCTGCTCATACGGTCCGAGACGTCTCGCCCGTGTTTTCGGCCAGACTGTATGCGGAGTGGGCCGCAACCAGATACATGCTCGGAGACGACGGGGACGAGACAATCAACGGATACCGGACGGCGTTAAAGTTGTTGGAGGTTTCGTCGTTCGACGACGCGCGCGCCGAACTTTGGTTCCAGTTGGGCACTGCGCTGCAAGCCACGGCTGGCGGGCGGAAGAGCATGCTGGTTGAGGCAGTGAACTGCTACCAAGAAGCCCTGAAGATATACAAAAGAGATACCTATCCGGAGAGTTATGCGATGGTTCACATGAACTTGGCGCTGGCGTATCTTGCCATGCCTGCGACGGACCGAAGCGCACGGCTGCGTACGGCGGTGGCGATTCAATCGCTACGCGAGACCCTGCGCATCTATACCAAAGAGTCATACCCGGAGTTGTGGGCGAGTGCGACGTTGAACCTGGCAAACGC
>CAZYAH010000482.1:0-1698 GCA_964645595.1 uncultured Alicyclobacillaceae bacterium
AATATCGTGACGTTTCTCTTCTTGTCTTTCAGGGTCATCACCCTCCCCAAGTTCCACCCGCTTCAGCAAGCAGGTTCTTCAGGCCACATTACTGCAGCGACCGGAACATCACTTCAAACACTTCCGCAAAGCCAATCCTTCCGGCTTCTTGCGTAATCGTGTTTTGTACCCGCAGGCCGTACATAAACGTGAGAAACGTGAGCGCCATTTTTTCCGCGTCGATGGACGGAGGAATGACGCGGCTCTGTTGACCGTACTCAATCCACTTCTTCGAGGTTTCCACCGTAAAGTGATATACCTCCTTGAGCAGGTTTGCGACCTTCGGGTTATCCATTTGCCCAAGCAAATACACGAAAATTTTGTTCGAGACGTCGTTCGGGTCGGTGGCCTTCATGACCGTTTGGGCAATCAGTTTCAGTGGGTTTTCAATCCCCTGGTTATCACTGCTAGCCGCCACCGCGTAAAATCTCGCGTTCATCTCTTCCACGCGCGACTTCAAGATGAGCCCGAACAATTCGTCCTTTCCGGAAACGTAGTGGTAAATCGCCCCTTTCGACAAACCGGATCGGTTGATGATGTCTTGCAAAGTCGTGAGACGGCATCCTTTTTCCTGTATCAGCTGTTCGGTCGTTTCGAGTATCAATTGGAAACTTGAGCTTTTCTGCGTTGAATCTGCCATGATGACTAGCCTCCAGAGTCCGAAATTGATGATCTCCAAGGATTACATCTCCACGCGTACATACCGACGGTCGGTATCTACAAACCGAATCATACAGACCGTCGGTCGGTTTGTCAATGCCGATGGAGAAAATTTTTCTCAACAGTGATGGACTGAAGCGACCTGCACCGCTCTCGTGTGAAAATAAAGTAAAATAGGGCTACCCCTTCAGCTCATCGGACGACGGCTTTAGGCACAGCCCAAATCGATCACGAAGAAGAGTGCCGTTTCGAGGCACTCTTCTCATGAATCAAGATGCTATGCACCAGATTGACGTCGCGGTGTTCGAGCACATAGCGAAACGCAAGTCCGGTTTGCGTGGCGTCCACCGGCCGATTGTTTGCGAGGTATTTACCGTGAAACCTGCTTCTCTACTCCTGCATCCACGCCTTGAAGTACTTGCCAAAACGCGGCAGCAAGTCCTAGGGCCGCGGTTACAACGCCGGATGCGAGGAACATCGACTGTGGTGTCGCAAACGGCAGCAAGATTCCTGTCAGCCATGCGCCGACAGGTGTACCTGCGGACGTGATAAATGCCGAGGCACCGAACACGCGGCCTTGCAATTCGCGTGGAACAATGCGCTGGCGTGCCGTTGTCACAAGCGCGCCCCATGGTGCGAACACAAGGCCGCCCACGAACATCAACAGGGCGGCAAACCACAGGTGATACGTCGCATAGGCCAACCCGATGGTCACCACGCCCCAAAGGAAAATAATCGCGGCCAACGAGATGGATATTCGATAGGTCCATGACTTTGAAGAAAAGACAATCCCTCCCCCAGCCGCGCCCACTGAAAACGCGAACCACAATAAGCCCAATGCTGCTGAACCACCCAGATGTGATCTCGCCATTTCCGGAAGCAGCACTTCATATGGACCATAAAGCAGGTTGAATAGTAGCGACACGATGGCGAGAGCCAAAAGCGGAGAATTCTTGAAGAGATATACAATGCCTACTTTGAGGTTGTGAAACGGAGTCT
>CAZYAH010000483.1:0-1685 GCA_964645595.1 uncultured Alicyclobacillaceae bacterium
GAGCAGGTGGGAGGTGGCGTGCGAAGTGAAACGATATCCAGATGATGAAACATTTATTGAAGCATATAGAGGAATGAAGAATCTGAGTTTGTCCGTCGCCGCGAAGCAACGGATTCTCAGTCGCCTGGCAACCGTGCGCACTGCACCGGAGAGTTATCGCAGGAGGCGCATATCCTGGCCTTACGCTGTCGCGACCGCTGTAACCGCGGTTGGAGTGGTCGCTCTACTTGTGTCAGGTGACACAGGGGGCGCATGGCTGCAGAAATTGGGGATCTCGCAGTCCGAAACACGGCGGATATCTGGCCTGGACAATGCACTCAAGTCCGTCTCGTTCCACGCGCTCCTCCCGCGGTCAATCCCCGAAGGCTTCGTACCATCCAGCGTTATGGCTGAGGTGACAGACGACCCCAATAACGGCACCCAGCACCGCGAGGAGTTAATTATACGCTACACACGGGGCTCCTACTGGGTAGAGATTCGCGAAACACTCGTGGGCCGGGCGAATGGCGCAGACGGTGACACACATAAAGGCACAAACCCTATCACTGTGCAAGTAACAGGTCAATCCGGCTACCTGACGTATTCCTGGCGGGACCACCAAAATGTTGAGTATGCCGTAACAGGGAATGTGGACAGCAAAGTAATTAACCAGTTCGTCGCTGATATGACTGGGAAGTCCTGACCAGCGTGCGCCTTGCAGAAGGGGGGAGACGTGCAGGAATACCCCGGCGACTTACACCGGGGTATTTTCATACACTTTGGAAACAAGCGTTCTCACCTGTGCGGTTTAGAGATTACTCCATCGCTTTTCCGACGTACTCCAACAGTTCGCGGCTCATGCCGAACTGGGCCGCGTAACCTGGCTCGTCCATATACCTCCGCTTGAGCGTCTCGGCGATTCCCTGGTCACCGCCCGTAAACATCTCGACGAGTTCCTTCCACCGCCGGGCCAGCTGCCGAACTTCCGGGCTGTCGGGCGGGGTTCCCTTTTCCATCTCAGCCCGCACTTTCGCAATCAACTCTGGCCACTCCTGTTCCACTGCCCGGATCTTGTCCGGGCCAAGTTGCTCTCCCTGCTGCCGGATCTTTTCCATTTGTTCCGGCGTGAACGGATACTTCTCCGCCATGCGTATCCCCTCCATCAGATAAATGAATTCCTGGGTATTGGCTGCGCCACGTTGCTGTAGTTGATCCGCCACCGTCTCGAGGCGTCTGTGCAACTGCATCAGCGTATCGATTTGCCTTTTAACCTGCTCCATGTGCAGTTTCAGCACCGTGAGCGGCGAGTAGTTCGGGTTTTTCAAACACTCGCGAATTTCCTCGAGCGAAAATCCGATGCTTTTCAACGACAGGATTTGCTGCAGTCGCGCAATGTCTGCTTCTGTGTACCGGCGGTGTCCAGTCTCCGTCCGATCCGCTGGCTCCAACAACCCCATTTCCTCGTAGTAGTGCAGCGTCCGCACAGACAACCCAGTCAGCTTCGCAATCTCTCCAACTCTCCAAACGGTCGTGTCGCTGGTCATTCCCTCCTCGAGGCCTCCTTCAAAATTGCCGGCGTCCTTACCGTACAACCTCACGTCGCGTGAGGATCAAGTGCAAATCGAAACCCGATGCAACTCGCATCGGGTCGAAAACAGCTGTATCCAGAACAACTACACCCGCTCGACAACCATCGCGACACCCTG
>CAZYAH010000484.1:0-1666 GCA_964645595.1 uncultured Alicyclobacillaceae bacterium
ATGTTCCAGCACGGGTGGTACAAGCTCGAAGCCGAACAACAACAGAAGCTCACCCAGGCCTATCAGCAGTTCCAGGGTTATTCCAGCCAGTTCCCCTACGCAAGTCAACCCCAATAAACCACTGGGGCACTCCTGAATTTTAGAAATCACAAGGGCACCAGCCGCAGCCGGTGCCCTTGTGTTTGCATTTCAGTTTTTCTTCGCTTCTTCAACCATCGAGAG
Organism: uncultured Alicyclobacillaceae bacterium; assembly: GCA_964645595.1. GTDB lineage: Bacteria > Bacillota > Bacilli > Alicyclobacillales > Alicyclobacillaceae > Alicyclobacillus_A. Next base: position 223 of record CAZYAH010000484.1, read on the forward strand.
GAAGTACTTGTGAATCCGGGGGTCGTCTGTTAGTTCAGGATGGAAGGACAGGGCGAGAAAATTCCCTTCGCGGGCTGCCACAATTCGGTCGTCGTACTTCGCCAGCACGTCGACGCCCGCGCCAACCTGCGTCACGTGGGGCGCCCGAATGAAGACGGCCGGATACGGCTCGTCACCAACCGCAGGCATCTCGAGATCTGCCTCAAAGCTCTCGCGTTGGCGGCCAAATGAATTGCGGTTGACGCGCACGCTCATCAGCCCGAGGTGCGGTTCCTCCACGCCTTCAATCTCCTTGGCTAGAACAATCATTCCAGCGCAGGTACCAAACATCGGAAGGCCTTCTTGACCCATCGCCCGGATAGGTTCCAACAGACCGTACTCCCTCATCAGTTTCCCGATGGTTGTGCTTTCTCCGCCGGGAATGACGAGCCCCGCGATGCCATCGAGATGTTTGGGAAGCTTCACGAGCACAGTGTCAGCGCCAAGTTGCTGCAACATCTTTTCGTGTTCACGAAACGCGCCTTGCAACGCCAGTACGCCAATTTTCATCGCTGTCCCCTCACACGAAGAATCCTGCAAGGGCGAATACCTCGCAGCCCTGCAGGATCCCGAATCATTCACTCCTGCCTCCGCCTTACCAGCCGCGTGTTGCCATCCGCTCTTCTTCACGCAGCGTGTTCAGGTCGATACCTTTCATTGCGCCGCCGAGTCCTTTGGACAGGTGCGCAATGAGTTCGTAGTCCTGGTAGTGCGTCGTCGCCTGGACAATCGCCCGAGCGTACTTTTCCGGATTCTCGGACTTGAAGATACCAGATCCGACAAACACGCCATCCGAGCCCAGTTCCATCATCAGCGCCGCGTCAGCCGGTGTCGCAATGCCACCTGCGGCAAAGTTCACAACCGGCAGCCGGCCCGTCTTGTGCACTTCGAGCACCAGCTCGTACGGTGCACCCAGGTTCTTCGCCTCGGCGACGAGCTCGTCCTCGGACATATTCTGGATCTTGCGAATCTGGGCTTGCATCATGCGTTGATGCTTCACCGCTTCGACGATGTTGCCCGTTCCCGGTTCACCCTTGGTGCGGATCATGGACGCGCCTTCCGCAATCCGGCGCAGCGCTTCACCGAGATCGCGCGCACCGCACACAAACGGAACCGTGAACGCCTTCTTGTTGATGTGGAATTTGTCGTCGGCCGGCGTCAGAACTTCGCTTTCGTCAATGTAGTCCACGCCCAGTGCTTCCAGCACGCGTGCCTCGACGATGTGGCCGATGCGGCACTTCGCCATGACCGGAATGGATACAGCCTTCATGACCTCTTCGATAATCGTCGGATCCGCCATCCGCGCCACGCCGCCCGCGGCACGAATATCCGACGGGACCCGCTCCAGCGCCATGACGGCGACGGCGCCCGCCGCCTCCGCAATTTTCGCCTGTTCAGCCGATAC
>CAZYAH010000485.1:0-1660 GCA_964645595.1 uncultured Alicyclobacillaceae bacterium
ATGAAACGCGTGAACGAGGCGTTGCAAATCAGCCTCGGACTTGTCGAGTTTTGACTGAGCGAATTGTCGGAGGCGGTGGATGCCGTCTCCGTTTTTGTTGTTCAGGCCAGTCGAGCGCGTCGTCCCGGGCGACCAGACAGGCGATTACACAATCGAGGAGGCTACAGCATGACCCCGATAGAACAATCCATGATTCGCGACATTCGCCTCGCTGACGAGGGGCGTCTCAAGATTGACTGGGTGGCAGCGCACATGCCCCTGATGAACCGGATTCGCGAGCAGTTCCAGGCGGAGCGCCCGTTTGCGGGCAAGCGCGTTGCCATCTGCCTGCACCTCGAGCCAAAGACGGCGTTCTTGGCGCTAACCGTTCAGGCGGGCGGCGCCGAGGTGGCGGTCGCTGCGAGCAACCCGTTGTCGACGCAGGACGACGTCGTGGCTGCGCTCGTCGACAGCGGCATCACCGCCTACGCTTGGCACGGCGCGACCAAAGAAGAGTATGTCATGCACATCAACAAGCTGTTGGACTTCCACCCGGACGCCATCATCGACGACGGGTGCGATCTCGTTTCCACGCTGCACCGGGATCGACCGGAACAGCTGAAGGAGATTATCGGCGGCTGTGAGGAAACCACAACCGGCATCCTGCGCCTCAAGGCGATGGAGGCGGAAGGGCTGCTCAAGCTCCCGATGCTCGCCGTCAACGACGCCTACTGCAAACACCTGTTTGACAACCGATACGGAACGGGCCAATCGGTCTGGGACGGCATTATGCGGACGACAAACCTGCTCGTGGCGGGTAAGACGGCCGTGGTCGTCGGCTACGGCTGGTGCGGCAAAGGCGTGGCCATGCGGGCAAAGGGCCTCGGTGCGCAGGTCATTGTCTGCGAGGTGGATCCCATCCGGGCGCTGGAAGCCGTCATGGACGGCTTTGCCGTGATGCCGATTGTGGAGGCGGCGAAGTACGGCGACTTCTTCATTACGGTCACTGGCAACCGCGACTGCATTGCCAAAGAGGCGTTTGAAGTGATGAAAGACGGTGCGATTCTCGCCAATGCCGGCCACTTCGACGTGGAGATCTCCAAGCCGGATCTGCGGAGCCTGTCGAAAAGCGTCCGCAGAGTGCGCAACAACATCGAGGAATACGCACTCCACGACGGCCGCAAGCTGTATCTGTTGACGGAAGGCCGCCTCGTCAACCTGGGTTCGGGAGACGGGCATCCGGCCGAGGTCATGGACATGACGTTTGCGCTGCAGGCGCTCGGACTGCGCGAAGTGGTGACCGGGCGGTATGAGCCGGGCGTCCACTCGATTCCGAAAGCGATTGACGATCAGGTGGCGAGGATGCGCCTCGACGCCTGGGGAATCCAGATTGACACGTTGACAGAGGCCCAGAAGAAGTACCTGGTAAGCTGGAACGGATAAACATCACTTCCGGGCGGAACGCGGCGTAGGATAGATTGATGCAGTCGTAAGTTCGGCGACGCAGGATTCGACACTGCGTCGCCTTTTTTACGAGAGGAGGGGGTACCGTGGAGGAACGACTTTCGGGAGAGGCAGCGGTTCCGAAGGAAAAGCGCCCCCCAGGCCAGGCAATTCGCCCGCGGCGGCCAATCATCGGGATCACCGGGACGCGCCACGTCATTGCGACAAACTCTTCTGC
>CAZYAH010000486.1:0-1660 GCA_964645595.1 uncultured Alicyclobacillaceae bacterium
GAATTCTCAACGCCATCCAGCAGATTTCCTGGCTGAACCGGGCCAACATGGCGCAACCATTGCTATATACCGTCTTTCTGGGCGGCCTGTTTTTCGTTCACCATCAATGGCCGGAGTCAAAAGTTGTCTACTACGCCTACGCGCTGTGGGTCGCAAGCTTTGCGCTGTCCGTGCTGTTCACGATGTTCGTGGCGTACAAGACCCTCGGCGTGCCCGGAGTCACAAGACTTCGCTTTCACCGCCGGCACTGGCAAGGGACCTTGCGCTACGGCGGCTGGTCGTCGCTGGCGCAGGCGGTCAATATCGCCAACGCCCGCATGGACTTCTGGCTCGTGATGGGGCTCTTAAAGCCGGGTGAAGCGTCGGTGTACGGAATTGCCGTGGTCGCGTCGGAAGTTTTGTTAAACGTGTCCTCCTCCATTGCCACCGTCGTATTTCGGCGCATGACCGGCAGCTCGCGCGACGACGCCATCCGAATCACGGAACTTTCGTGTCGACACACCATCCTGTCCTCGGCCATCGTGGCGCTGGGAATGTACGCCTTCTTCCCGTGGCTGATCCGCGTCGCGTACGGCCCGCCGTATGCGGCGGCGGTCTGGCCGTTTCTCATCCTGTTACCCGGCCTGGTCATCAAGGCTGCGAGCAACATTGTCATCCAATACGCGACGAACTCGCTCGGGCAACCGAAGACGGCGATTTGGATGAACGGCGTCTCGGCCGTCATCGACGCAGTCTGCTGTATTCTGTTCATCCCGCCCCTCGGCATGAATGGCGCAGCTCTGGCATCCACGACCGCGTACGTTCTGTCGTTCGCGCTCTACGTCCTTTGGTTTGGCCGGGTGACGGGGCACAGCCCCCGCAACTTGGTGGCCATCCACAAGTCCGACTTCCTACCCTATGTGCAAATGCTGCAGGCAATTCTCCGCCGGCTGCGGCGGAGCAAGTAATGCCCGCTTCGCGAAAAACCCCCGCCTCACTTGCCGTGAGGTGGGGGTTCTGTATTAATGTGTGCATGTGCGAAGGCAAAGCGGTTTACACAAACACAGGATCCTTCAGGTCTTCCAACTTCACCATCGACTCCTCTGCCACGTCCTTGTGCAGGCTGTTTCCGTGGGAATCCATGGTGACAATCGCGGGGAAGCCGTCGACTTCCAAATGCCACATCGCTTCCGGTACGCCAAACTCCTCGAGGAAGTGGACACCGTTGACCTTCTTCACGGCGCGCGCGTAGTACTGCGCCGCGCCGCCGATGGCGTTCAGATAGACGGCGCCGGACTTCTGGAGACCCGCCAGGGTCTTCGGCCCCATGCCGCCCTTGCCGATGACCGCGCGAATGCCGAACTTCTCGATAATGTCCGCCTGGTACGGCTCTTCGCGAGAACTGGTTGTCGGGCCAGCCGCTTTCACCTGCCACTGCCCCTGCTCATCTTTCAGCATCACGGGACCACAGTGGTAGAGGATTCCGCCTTCGAGCGGCACCGGCGAATCGTGATTCATCAGATACTTGTGCAGTTCGTCGCGCCCGGTGTGAATTTCACCGCGGATCAGCACCACGTCGCCCACCTTGAGCGAGCGGATCTGCTCTTCCGAAATCGGCGCCTGCAGCACAATGGCTTTGTCCACGTCAAAACCGCCCGTCGGCCGTTCCAGTTTCTCCTCC
>CAZYAH010000487.1:0-1659 GCA_964645595.1 uncultured Alicyclobacillaceae bacterium
GCGAGCGCATCTTTGACTTTCAGATGTGCGTCAATGGCGTAGTTGCCGTTGATGACTGCATAGTCGACGTCGTTCAACACCCGTGGAATCGTGGCCGCTTCGAGTTCCTTGAACTGCAGGTGGTGCGGGTTGTCCGCGATGTCGTGCGGCGTGGCGAACAGGTTGTCCTGTTGCTTCAGCTTGATGAGCCCAGCCGACTGCAGAAGCAACAGAGCACGGCCTTCGTTGGTGGTGTCGTTCGGAATAGCAACCGTGGCGCCATCCTTGATGTCGCTCAGCGATTTGCTTTTCCCTGCGTACAGGCCGAGCGGTTCAAAGTGCACCGACACAGTCGGCACGAGGTCGGTGCCATTCTTTTTGTTGTAGTCATTCAAATACGGAACATGTTGGAAGTAGTTGGCATCCAAATCGCCGGACGCCAATGCCCGGTTCGGCTGGATGTAGTCTTCGAATTCCTTGATCTCGAGGTCAATGCCCTCTTTCGCCAGAATCGGCTTGACGTACTTCAGGATCTCGGCGTGGGGCGTTGGGGAGGCCCCGACTTTCAGGACGACTTGCTTGTCTCCGGAAGAACCGCTCGCGTTGTTGGACGATGTGTTGTCGGATGCACCGCAGCCGGCGAGCAGCGCGGTACCCAGCACGGAAGTGACAGCCAGTTTGATCCAGGACACTTTTTTCACTGTCGTTTCTCCTCTCGCAGTGTGATGGGTGAGAACAAGATGGACATAAAAGAAAAACCTCTTTCCAGTCGAAAGAGGGCGTCGTCATGCGTCGCACCTCTTATCTCCCGGAATCATCGGATCCCGCAGGAGTTAGCACCGTGCAATTCTGCCGGTTGCCGGGCGTCATAGGGCCAGTCCCTCAGCCTTCTCTCGATAAGAGCTCCATGCGCGTGTGGCAAACCCAGTGTTTGGTTTGCCAACTATTCCGTTGTGTTTCGCCGCGCGGCGTTACGAGTGTTGATATTAAATTCCGGATCAGGTTCTGTCAATCCCCTTGACAAAAACTTTTTCCGGAATAGAATAGACGCTATTGCCGCGGAGTGACGTGGTAATTTGAAAACAGAACACAAATGCCAGGAATCTCATCAAGAGTGGTGGAGGGACAGGCCCAGTGAAACCACGGCAACCGATGCGGTCGGTGCCAATTCCTGCGGACGCACCAGCGTCCGAGAGATGAGAGAAGAGCTTTCGAACGGAACGCCCTTCTCGGGCGTTTTTTTGTGTGGTGGATTCGACTCTACGGGAGGGGACAGGCGATGATTCAACTCCAGGATGTGACCAAGTCGTACGGCTTCGGCGAGCGCAAGACCACGGCGGTAAATCACGTCAGCCTCGACATTGGCCAAGGCGAGATTTTTGGCATCATTGGATACTCCGGCGCCGGCAAGAGTACGCTGTTGCGCTGTATCAACCTGCTCGAGCGGCCTTCGTCCGGGCGCGTTCTGGTCAACGGCCAGGACATGACACAACTGCGGAAACGAGACTTGCAGAAGGCTCGCACGAAAATCGGGATGATTTTTCAGCATTTCCACCTCTTGCATTCCGCGACGGTGGCCGAAAATGTGGCGTTCCCACTGCGGTTGGCAAAGGCGCCGCGAGCGGAAGTGAACGAAAAAGTCCACGAACTGCTCGAGTTGGTCGGACTGAAGGGCTATGA
>CAZYAH010000488.1:0-1606 GCA_964645595.1 uncultured Alicyclobacillaceae bacterium
TGGCCGCTGAACCGGGCGTCTTCGCAGACTTCCCAGCGGTTTCCGACCACGTCGACCGACGAGGCGCGGTCATTGAAGCCAAAGCGCTCGAAGTTGCCGATCCGCTTTTCCGTAGTGAAAGTCCGGCCCTCAAAACCCTCGCGTTCGTAGAAGGTGATTTGCGCGGCTGCCTGCGTGGCGAAAGCAAGGCCTGCCACCGCCAACGCGTTTTTCAAGATTGCATTCATCGATGTCTCCTTTTTACGCTACGTGCGGGGCTCACCCCGCTCGTTGACGGTAACTGTGGGTCCCGGCGGCGCGCTCATCTGCACGCGATGCTCCTGGCCCCGGAAGTTGTAGGTGACCTCCCAGAAGGTTGGGGCCTGGCTGGGTACGCTGGCGCAACGCTGGACGTCCTGGGTCTGCACCTGCTGTCCACCGCCGCCGATCTGGTGACCGAGAATGCCACCGATCAAGTCGCGGGCAATCGCCCCGGGACCGCTGGATCTGCTTTGCTCCTGAACGACTTGTTCGCGCTCGACCCAGCATCGCTGCTCGGGGGGGCCGACTACCGCCCGGACGGAAGTAACGTTCGCCTCGTAAAGCCGCTCGTCGCTGCGGCGACGGTAGTCGCGGCCCGCACCAGGAGCGGGCGCATAACGATTGTCATCGATGCGCGCGTTCGTGCTTACTTCTCGTACCGATGAAACACGGTTGTTCATGCCCATCGAAGCCAACGTCGGATACCTGCCCGGACGCAAGACGACGCAGCGGCCTTCGAACCGGGCGTGTTCGCAAACTTCCCACCGGTCGCCGAGAACCTCGACCGACGAGGCGAGGTCATTGAAACCAAAGCGCTCGAAGTTGCCGATCTGCCTCTCGGTGGTGAAAGTCCGGCCTCGAAAGCCTTCCTCTTCGTAGAAGATGACCTGCGCGGCCACCGGAGCGGGCGCATAGCGATTGTCATCGATGCGCGCGTTCGTGCTTACTTCTCGTACCGATGAAACACGGTTGTTCATGCCCATCGAAGCCAACGTCGGATACCTGCCCGGACGCAAGACGACGCAGCGGCCTTCGAACCGGGCGTGTTCGCAAACTTCCCACCGGTCGCCGAGAACCTCGACCGACGAGGCGAGGTCATTGAAACCAAAGCGCTCGAAGTTGCCGATCTGCCTCTCGGTGGTGAAAGTCCGGCCTCGAAAGCCTTCCTCTTCGTAGAAGGTGACCTGCGCGGCCGCTTGCGTGGCGAAAGCCACTCCGGCCACCGCCAACGCGTTTCGCAAGATTGCATTCATCGATGTCCCCATAAACAGGCCGTACCGCAACAAAGTGGATAAATATGACGCACTATCGAGCCCGGGTCCGTGCGGAATCGTACATAGCGAGATTGCCGCGGGGCAAGGCCTGCGCGCCTAGCCCGGCACCATCGCCCGCTGCCCGGAGTGCAGGAACCAGCGGTCGATGACCACGTTGCGCCCGAACCACGTCGTCGCGAGCAGCCTCGCGGCCAGGGACTGCTTGAGGCTTTTCGGCAGCCATGCTGCGGCTTCCTCGCCTGGAATCCTGCGGCCGAAGCGCTGCGCCAGGCGCTCGGCGTAAGGCGCGAGCTTGTCGCGCGAGTAATCCC
>CAZYAH010000489.1:0-1596 GCA_964645595.1 uncultured Alicyclobacillaceae bacterium
CCACCTCTTCCTCCCGGTCGGTCACGCCCGGGAACACGAGGTAGTTGATGGACGTATAGACCCCTTTGTCCGCCCCGTAGCGCAGGGTGGCTGCGACGTCCCGAACGCCGTATCCGCGCGGGCGGTAATAGGCGTTGTAGTGGTCGTCCAGGGCTGAAATCGTGCTGACACGCATCATGTCCAAGCCGGCGTCCACGATGGCCTGCATTTGCTTCGTCAGGCCCCCGTTGGTGTTGATATTGATGTAACCATCCTGTGTCTGTTCGCGAACGAGCCGAATCGCGCGAACAATGTCCATCCAGCGGGTGGACGGCTCGCCCTCGCAGCCCTGTCCAAAACTGACAATGCCGTTGGGATTGTTGCGGATATGGGTCAGCATGACGTCCGCCAATTCCTCGACCGTCGGCCGGAACACAAGGCGGGTCTGCGGCGACGGAAATGGCGCGTCGTCCGGCTGGTCCGAAATGCAGCCCACGCACGCCGCGTTGCAGGTGGAAGAAACCGGAACCGCCCCTTCCAACCGACCGAGAAACGTGTTTTTGGCGGTCATGCAACCGTAAGTGAGCGCGCAGTGCGACAAGTGCTCAAACAGGCGGTTGTCCGGGTGCGCTGCCAGCATCTCTGCGACCGCTTTTTCGATTTCCTCTTCCCGTATCTGCGACGGGTCCCACAGGTCAGGGTCATCCGTCGGATGCGCCGCGACCACGAACTGGTTGTCCAACCAGCCGACAGCCGTGTAGCCGAACAGCGGCAGCGTGATACTGTCCTGCCCCCGCTTCACGTACCCCGGCAGATAGAGTCGGGTAAATCCTTGCGGCAACAAGGCGCCGACCGCGTAGTAGCGGGAGTCGAGCTTTTTCATGTCACCGGTATCGGGATCGACACCAATCGGTTGGGTTCCAGGCAACCAGGTCAACGTCGCGCCTTTGGGGAGAGGAATCCACTCGGCGGGCTCAACGTCCGTCAAATACGAGCCTGTGCGGCCTGTGGGCAGGAGTCGCTCGTGGTTCATCACTTCGCCACGGGCGTTCGCATAGACCAATCGAGGTTGTTTCACGAATCCATCCTCTTTTCCTAGCGGAGCCGAGGAGGAAAACAGAATCACGCCTTTTTCTCCTTCTGCAGCTCCAGTCCTTCGAGAAACTCTTCATTTGTCTTGTAGTGTTTGAACTTGCGGATAAACAGTTCGGTGAAATCCGGGTTGTCTCCCATCGATTTGCGAATCGCCCAGACTTTATCCAGCGTTTCCTTGGGCAACAGCAGTTCCTCGCGGCGCGTACCGGAGCGACGGATGTCGAGCGCTGGAAAGACCCGCTTCTCGGCCAGCCTCCGGTCGAGGTGCAACTCCAGGTTGCCCGTGCCCTTGAACTCTTCGTAGATCACGTCGTCCATGCGCGATCCGGTGTCAATCAAGGCGGTCGCCAGTATGGTCAGGCTGCCGCCCTCTTCGACGTTGCGCGCTGCGCCGAAGAAGCGCTTCGGCCGATGGAAGGCCGCCGGATCAATACCACCCGACAACGTGCGACCGCTCGGCGGTACGGTCAGGTTGTAGGCTCGCGCCAGGCGCGTGATGCTGTCGAGCAGGATGACGACGTC
>CAZYAH010000490.1:0-1595 GCA_964645595.1 uncultured Alicyclobacillaceae bacterium
TACCGCGATTGGATGACGAGTGAGGACCCGGTCTGGGAGGAACAGGAGTGGAAGGGCGAGTGGGCCCGCGTCGACCGGTCCACGGTGGCGACCATAGTATTTACGTCTGGCACCACAGGCACGCCCAAAGGTGTGGTACTCACCCACGGCAATCTGCTCGCCAACCTCGAAGGCATCAAGGAAGTCGTGCGAGTGGAACCTACCGACCGGTCGCTTTCCTATTTGCCCTTGTCGCACATTTTTGAACGGACGTGCGGCCAGTTTGTCGTTTTGGAGGCAGGGGCGTCCATCGCATATGCGCGCGACTTCAACCGGATCATGGAAGACTTTCAGCAAATGCCGCCGACCGTTCTGACCACAGTCCCAAGGCTACTCGAAAAGATTCAGGAAGGTATCGTCCAAAAGGTTCGCCAGCAAGGCGCACTGACCCAAAAGCTGTTCGACTGGGCCGTTGAGGTGGGTACCAGAGTCCGCGTGGAACGCGGGCAATCGCGCGGGATACGCTTGCGGATTGCCGACAAACTGGTGTTCGCGAAAATCCACGAGGTATTCGGAGGGCGGCTTCGGGCCGTGATTGTCGGCGGAGCGCCGCTGCCGAGATACGTCGGGAAGTTCTTTGCGGCTGTTGGATTGACGGTCGCCGAGGGCTACGGGATGACCGAGACGTCGCCCGTGATATCGGCCAACCGGCCCGAATCACCCGTGCTCGGCACGGCTGGCGTCATCCTCAACAACGTGCAAGTCCGGATTGCAGAAGACGGCGAAGTGCTCGTAAAGGGCCCGAGCGTGATGCAGGGATACTACGAAAATGAAGAAGCGACGCGCGAGGCGTTCACTGAAGACGGATGGCTGCGGACGGGGGATATTGGCCGCATCACTCCAACCGGGGAACTGCAGATCACGGACAGGAAGAAAAACCTGATTGTTCTGTCAACCGGCAAGAAAGTTACGCCGGCGCCGATTGAAGGAGACATACTGAGGAGGCCGGCGATTGATCAGGTGGTTCTGATTGGACAGGGACGCAAGTACGTCAGCGCCATCGTGGTTCCCAACGAAGAAGTCGTTCGGGAGTGGTACAGGGAGCACAACCGGCCCGTGCCGCCGCGCCATAAGTGGTCGGGTGAACCGTGGTTGGTTGAACGGCTCCTCAAGGAAATCCAGGTCGCGACGAGCGACTACGCGCGATTTGAGCAGCCGAAAAAAATTATTGTCGCCGACGAACCGTTCACAATCGACAACGGGCTGTTGACGCCGACGCTGAAGGCGCGGACCAAAGCCGTGGAGCAACGCTACCAGGCGGTCATTGACGCCATGTACGCCGCAGACGAGGCCAACATTGCGGGCAGTCCTGCATGATGTGAAGAGATGCGCAAAAAGGGCCCTGTCCCGCGTTGGGGAGAGGGCCCTCTTTTTTTCCTGTGTGGCTCAGCCTTTTACCATTTGTAGAAATTCTCTCCGCAAATCGTAATTGGTCTTGTACTCTCCAGACGCCGCGAGGGTGGTCGTCTTGGACCCTGGTTTCTTGACGCCGCGCGCACACATGCAGGTGTGCTCGGCCTCAACCAGAGCAATCGCGCCATTTGGCTTCAAGACCT
>CAZYAH010000491.1:0-1593 GCA_964645595.1 uncultured Alicyclobacillaceae bacterium
GTTGTTGACGTCTAGCAAGGAGCACCCTTCCTTTCATCAATGCGGGGCACCGCCCGGTGCGCACCCAGGCGGCACCTCGAGGTTTCCTTATGGACGGCGGTTAGCGCAAGTCCGCGCACAACCGCTGGAGTTCACTTTCGCTCAAACACTTCAGTCGCCAACTTCGTGTGTTTCGAGATTGAGGTTCAACTTCTCCCCAGTATCTTCGTCCTCGTCAATCTCCCGCATGATGATTTCCTGTTCATCTTCACTCAGGATTTTCACGTCCATACCGAGGCTCTGCAGTTCCTTGATCAACACCTTGAACGACTCAGGAACACCGGGTTCTGGCACGTTTTCGCCCTTCACAATCGCTTCGTACGTCTTCACGCGGCCAACCACGTCGTCCGATTTGACCGTAAGGATTTCCTGCAGGGTGTACGCAGCTCCGTACGCTTCCAAGGCCCAGACTTCCATTTCGCCGAACCGTTGACCGCCAAACTGCGCCTTACCGCCCAGCGGCTGTTGCGTGACGAGCGAGTACGGACCGGTCGACCGGGCGTGGATCTTGTCGTCGACGAGGTGTGCCAGTTTCATCATGTAGACGTATCCGACCGTGACCCGGTTGTCGAACGGTTCGCCGGTGCGCCCGTCGTACAGGACGCGTTTACCGTCCCGCGGCAGGCCCGCTTCCTCGAGCGTGTTGAACACATCTTCCGCGCGCGCCCCGTCGAAGACCGGCGTTGCGATCCGGAGACCGAGCGCTTTCGCAGCCATGCCGAGGTGCGTCTCGAGCACCTGACCGATGTTCATACGCGACGGAACGCCGAGCGGGTTGAGCACAATTTCAACCGGCGTGCCGTCTTCCAGGAACGGCATGTCTTCTTCCGGCAGAATGCGCGCGACGACACCCTTGTTTCCGTGGCGGCCAGCCATCTTGTCGCCCTCGGAGATCTTGCGCTTCTGTGCGATGTAGACGCGCACCAGTTGGTTCACACCGGCCGGCAGTTCGTCGCCGTTTTCCCGTGTGAAGACTTTCACGTCGACGACAATGCCTGCGCCGCCGTGCGGAACCCTCAGCGAAGTATCGCGCACTTCGCGGGCTTTCTCGCCGAAGATGGCGTGCAGCAGCCGCTCTTCCGCGGTCAATTCGGTCACGCCCTTCGGCGTCACCTTGCCGACCAGAATGTCGCCAGCGCGGATTTCCGCACCAATGCGGATGATTCCCCGCTCATCCAGGTTGCGCAGCGCGTCTTCGCCAACGTTCGGGATGTCGCGGGTGATCTCTTCCGGACCAAGCTTGGTATCCCGCGCCTCCAGCTCGTACTCCTCGATGTGAATGGAGGTGTAGATATCCTCCTTGACAACCTTTTCTGAGAGCAGAATGGCGTCTTCGTAGTTGTAGCCTTCCCACGTCATAAACGCGACGAGGACGTTGCGGCCGAGCGCCAATTCGCCCATGTCCGTTGCCGGTCCATCCGCGAGGATGTCCCCAGCCTTCACCTCTTGTCCCTCCGAGACAATCGGGCGCTGGTTGATACACGTATTCTGGTTGGACCGCGTAAACTTAAGCAATTTGTATTTGTCAAGGTCCCCCAGCACGGTCTTGCCGTC
>CAZYAH010000492.1:0-1583 GCA_964645595.1 uncultured Alicyclobacillaceae bacterium
AGGGTTGGCGCAAGCGGTCAAGCTGGCCAACGACGCAAAAATTCCGGTGATTACACTGGACCGCAGCGTCTCCAGCGGCAACGTCGCGACATTCATCGCGTCCGACAGTGTGCAGGCCGGCAAAATGGCGGCGGACGAACTGATTAAGGCGCTCGGCGGCAAGGGCGAGGTCGTGGAACTGCAGGGCGTCATCGGTACTTCGGCAGAGCGCGACAGAGAAAAGGGATTTGACGAAGAAATCAAGACGGCGCCGGGAATCACCGTGGTGGCCAAGCAGTCGGCAGATTTCGACCGCAGCAAGGCGCTCAACGTGATGCAGAACCTGCTGCAGGCGCACCCGAACATCCAGGGCGTGTTTGCGCAGAACGACGAAATGGCGCTCGGCGCGCTGAAGGCGATTCAGCAAGCGAACAAGACGGGCATCAAGATTGTCGGCGTGGACGGTGAAGCCGAGGCGGTCAACGACGTGAACAAGGGTCTGCTGTTTGCCGACATCGCGCAACAGCCGAAGAGCGAAGGCGCGCTCGGCGTCGACTACGCGCTGAAGGTGATCAACGGCGAGAAGGTCCCGGCTACGGTACCGTCTCCGCTGCAGCTGGTTGAAAAAGGATCTTCCTTCACCGGCTTCTGATTCGGAGCGAATTCATCTGATTGAACGAAGGGGGCTTCAGGATGACATGCACTCTGGTGGTTGGTAGCGTCAACATGGACATCGTCAACCGGGTGCGTGTCCACCCGCAGCCCGGGGAAACGGTGCACGGTCTTGGCTTGTCCTACAGCCCAGGCGGAAAAGGGGCAAACCAGGCCGTGGCCGTCGCCAGGTCTGGTGGCGCGGTTCGCATGCTGGCAGCCGTCGGCGACGACAGTTTCTCGTCGACGCTGCTGGCGCACCTCCGCGCGGAAGGCATCGACACGGCGTGGATTAAGCAGTGCCCTGGGCCCGCTGGCATGGCGTTTATCGCGGTGGACAACGCCGGGGAGAACACCATCATTGTGGAGAGCGGGGCAAACGCGCTGCTCACTCCGGAGGTCATCGACGCTGCAGGAGCAGACGGTGTCTGGGATGGCGTCGAGACCATGCTTGTGCAAAACGAAGTGCCAGCGGACACGACGCGGTATGCCATCCAGGAGGCGCTGAAGCGAGGCGTGCGGGTTGTCTTTAACCCCGCGCCCATCTCCGGAGTCACGCTGGAGTGGCTCAAGGGCGTCGACGTCGTCGTGGTCAACGAGACGGAGGCCGAGGCGTTGACCGGGGTGAGACTGGCCGGCGCGGACGATCCGCTGCACACCGCCTCTCGCGCCATCCACGTCTTGCTGGATGCCGGCGCGAAGTCCGCAGTGATTACGCTCGGCGGCGCGGGAGCCGTATACGGCACGCTGGAGTCCAGTTGGCAGCCCGGCGGTTCCGAGCAGGTTGCGGGTCAACAGCGGATCGAACACGACGGATTGTTCATGATTCGCCAGCCCGCCTTCGCGGTCACTGCAGTAGACACGACGGCCGCGGGGGACACGTTTGTCGGGGCGTTCGCCGCAGCGATGGCCGAGAAGCAAGACGTGGAATGGTCCATGCACTTTGCCGCCGC
>CAZYAH010000493.1:0-1579 GCA_964645595.1 uncultured Alicyclobacillaceae bacterium
TCAGCTTTGACCACCGCGTCATCGACGGCGCGCTGGCGCAAAACTTTGTCAACCGGATCAAGAAACTGCTTGAAAATCCTCGCCTGCTGCTGATGGAGGTGTAACCATGGTCGTTGGAGAGTTCTCGGAAGACATTGACGTACTCGTCATCGGTGCGGGCCCTGGCGGATACGTGGCCGCCATCCGGGCGGCCCAACTGGGCCGCTCCGTGGTGGTGGTGGACAAGGCGGAGCTCGGCGGTGTGTGCTTGAACCGCGGCTGCATTCCGTCCAAAGCCCTGATTTCCGCGGCCCATCACTACGAGAACGCGAAAGAATCGCCGTTCCCTGGGGTTGAGACCACCGCAAAGTTGGACTTCGCGAAAGTCCAGGAGTGGAAACAGTCGGTTGTAAACAAAATGACAAACGGCGTCAAGACGCTCTTGAAGGGCAACAACATCCGGGTCGTCCAGGGCGAAGCGCTCTTTACCAAGCCGGACGAGGTCCGCGTCACCGCGGAGTACGAAGGCCAGCGCTTCCGCTTCAAGGACTGCATTATCGCGACCGGATCGCGCCCGATTGAACTGAAGGCGCTGCCGTTTGGCAAACGCGTCCTCTCTTCCACGGAAGCTTTGGCGCTGGACCACGTCCCGGAGAGCCTGGTAGTTGTCGGCGGCGGGTATATCGGCGTCGAACTGGGTCAGACGTACGCAAAGTTTGGCTCCAAAGTGACCATCATTGAGGGAACAGACGCCATCTTGCCGCAGTTTGACGCGCAACTGACGCGCCTGGTCACGCGCAATCTGAAGAAGTACAATGTCGAAGTGTTCACAAACGCGCTGGCCCAGTCTGTGCAGGAGACGGACAAGGATGTGACTCTGACCTTCACCGTCAACGGCGAAGAGAAGACCGTCACTGCTGAATACGTATTGGTCACCGTCGGCCGGCGGCCGAACACGGACGAACTGGGCCTCGAGTCCATCGGCGTCAAGATGACCGATAGGGGCCTGATTGAAGTGGATTCCCAATGTCGGACGAGCGTGCCCCACATTTACGCAATCGGCGACATTGTCCCTGGACCGGCGCTGGCGCACAAGGCGTCCTACGAAGGTAAGGTGGCGGCGGAAGCCATCGCTGGCCACGCCAGTGCAGTGGACTATCGCTGCATTCCGTCGGTGGTCTTCTCGGATCCGGAAATCGCGTCGGTGGGTCTGTCCGAAGCGGAGGCCAAGGAGCAATACGGGGAAATTGCGGTCGGCCGCTTTCCGTACGCGGCAAACGGCCGGGCAACGGCGCTCAACGCCGACGCTGGATTTGTGCGCCTGATTGCGGAGAAGTCGACGGGCCTGGTGGTCGGAGCGCAGGTCATCGGCCACGAAGCGTCCAACCTGATTGCGGAATTGGGACTGGCGATTGAGATGAGCGCCACCCTCGAGGATATTGCGCTGACCATTCACGCGCACCCGACGCTCGGCGAAATGGTGATGGAAGCTGCCGAAGTCGGACTTGGTACGCCCATTCACGTAGTGTCGAAATAACACGTACGCTCTGCATGACAGCAAGACGGCCCGGGCGGGTTCATCCGCCGGGCCGTTTCCTGT
>CAZYAH010000494.1:0-1574 GCA_964645595.1 uncultured Alicyclobacillaceae bacterium
CTGGTTTGGCGGCATGGCGTTTCGCGCAGGCGAGCGGCGGGGGCCGTGGGCAGATTGGCCGGACGCCGTTTTTGTTCTGCCGCGCCTGTTAATCCGCCCAGTTGATGCAGAGACGGCGGAGGTCACAGCGTTTGCAACCGTGGCGGAGGACACATCCATTGAGCAGGAAGTTCGCCGAGTAGAGGATGAAATTGCCGACTTGTTGGCAGCGGATCGATTCGACGACACTGCGCAAAGGTCTGAGCGGTCGGCGGGAGGTTTTCCGCACCTGCTGGCCGACCGTTGGAAGGAAGCGGTTGCACAGACGGCGGCCGACATCCGGCGGGGCGCGTTCGACAAGGTGGTGCTCGCCCGCTGCGAGCGGTTGACCACTGCCGAAGAGCAATTTGATTTGGAGAAGACGATTGCGGTTCTGGAACAACGGTATCCTGGCAGCCACGTGTTCGCGTTTTGGGAAGCAGGAACCTGCTTTCTCGGCGCCAGCCCTGAGCGCCTCGTGTCCCTCCAGGGTGAGGACATCGTCATTGACTGTCTCGCCGGGACCACGGCGCGCGGGTCAACGCCACAAGAAGACGCGGCGCTGGCGCAGAAGTTGCTGCAGAGTCGAAAAGATTTGCACGAACACGCGGTCGTCCGCAGGTGGATTCTCGAGCAACTGCAGGTCGTCGGCGTGTCGGAAGTCGAATGGACCGAGCAGCCGACGATTCGCAAACTGGCGAATGTGCAGCATCTGCACACACCCATCCAGGCAAAGCGCGCGCCGGGGATGTCGGTGCTCAATCTAGTGGAGACGCTTCATCCGACGCCCGCGGTCGCAGGCGTCCCCAGAGAGCAGGCGATCGGCGTCATTGCGTCGCGCGAAGACATGGACCGCGGGTGGTACGCGGGCCCCATCGGCTGGTTGAGCAGCGCGGGGGACGGGCAGTTTGCCGTCGCCCTCCGGTCCGCGCTCGTCTGCGGCCGTGACGCCTATGTGTTCGCCGGCGCCGGCATCATGGGAGATTCGGATCCGGAGTCGGAGTGGAAGGAAACGGAGATGAAATTGTCCGCAATCAAGAGCGCATTGCTGGATCCAGAAAGAGGGGACTCGCGATGACAGTCAACCCTGCGCTGCGTGTCGTCAACGCGTTTGTCGCTGAACTCCACCGGGCGGGAGTACAGGATGTGTGCATCTCTCCCGGATCCCGCTCCACACCGCTGACTATGGCGGTGGCGAGGCACGGCAAGTTCAGGACTTGGACACTGCTTGACGAGAGGTCCGCAGGCTTCTTCGCGCTTGGACTCGCCCGGACCACGCGAACACCGGTCGCGCTTGTCTGCACCTCGGGGACGGCGACCGCCAATTATCTGCCCGCCATCATGGAGGCCCGGCAGTCTCACGTACCGTTGCTGGTGCTGACCGCGGACAGGCCGCCCGAGTTGCACCACGTCGGGAGCAACCAGACCATCGAGCAAAACGATATGTACGGCCCCTACGTCAAGTGGTCTCTGACAATGCCCGTGCCTGCGGATGAAGCCGAGCTTCTTCGCCACGCACGTGCCACGGCCTGGCGCGCGGTCGCCCACGCGTTGTC
>CAZYAH010000495.1:0-1571 GCA_964645595.1 uncultured Alicyclobacillaceae bacterium
CGCCGGAGGAGCAGGCTGTTGGACACTACGCTGACCGAACTGAACGCCATGGCGGCTCCGGCGATGACAGGGCTCAAGACGCCAAACGCAGCGAGCGGTATGCCGAGAACGTTGTAGAAGAACGCCCAGAACAGGTTCTGTCGAATTTTGCGCATCGTCGCCTTCGAGAGCCGAATGGTGTCGACCACGCCGGACACGTTGGCTTTCATGAGGGCAATGTCGGCAGCTTCCAGGGCCACATCCGCGCCGGTTCCCATGGCAATGCCGACGTCGGCCGCGGCGAGTGCAGGGGCGTCGTTGATGCCGTCTCCGACCATCGCCACCACGCGGCCATCCTTGCGCAGTTGCTGAATCTTCGCGACTTTGTCACCGGGCAGTACGTCGGCCATCACGTTGGATATACCCGCTTGGGCAGCGATGGCGCTGGCGGTTCGCTCGTTGTCGCCCGTAATCATCCAGACGTCAATTCCCAGGGACTTTAGTTCCTGAACCGCCTGTCTTGCGTCCGGCTTGATGGTGTCCGCAATCGCGATGACACCGAGGAGTCTGTCCTCTGCTGCGACAAGGACGGCGGTTTTTGCCGCGTCCTCAAATTCTTGCAGAACCTCTTCGGGGAAACTTGTCACGCCATTTTCGCTGAGCCACCGGCGGTTGCCAATCCGAATGGTCTCGCCGTTAACGATGCCTTCAATCCCCTTGCCGGGTATCGCCCGGACCTCCCTTGCGGACAAGGTGTTCAACCCCTTGTCCGTGGCGTAGCGGACAATGGCAGCCCCGAGCGGATGTTCGCTCTGCGCTTCCAGCGCAGCGGCGGTGGCTATGAGTTCCGTTTCCGCAACGCCTTCCGGAGTCCAGACGTTGGTGACTTCCGGTTTTCCGACGGTAATGGTGCCCGTCTTGTCGAATACAACCGTGTTCACTTTGTGAGCGAGTTCAAGGTGCTCTCCGCCCTTGATGAGAATTCCCGATTCGGCAGCAAGACCTGTGCTGACCATGATGGCAGTCGGCGTCGCGAGTCCCAGCGAACAAGGGCACGCGATGACCAGCACCGCCACGGCCGCCATCAAGGCATGGGACCAGGTGCCAAACATACCCCACAGGACAAACGTGATCAGGGCGATGCCGAGCACAATCGGCACAAAGATGCCGGAGATCTGATCTGCCAGGCGCTGTACCGGGGCTTTAGACCCTTGCGCCTGATCCACGAGGCGGATCACCTGCGCGAGGGCCGTGTCTCTGCCAACCTTGGTCACTTGCATGGTGAATGCATTCGTCTGATTGACGGAGGCGCCGACCACTGGATCGCCCACGGTTTTCGTGACCGGAATGGACTCTCCGGTGAGGAACGACTCGTCCAGCGCCGTGGTGCCTTCCGTGATCACACCGTCGGTTGGCACCTTTTCACCGGGCCGAACCCGAACGAGATCACCCACGCGGAGTTCTTCGACCGCAATATCTTGCTCTTCGCCGTCGCGAACGACGTGCGCAACCTTGGC
Organism: uncultured Alicyclobacillaceae bacterium; assembly: GCA_964645595.1. Taxonomy (GTDB): domain Bacteria; phylum Bacillota; class Bacilli; order Alicyclobacillales; family Alicyclobacillaceae; genus Alicyclobacillus_A. Next base: position 1,497 of record CAZYAH010000495.1, read on the forward strand.
TCCCAGCTTGGCCAACGCTTCAAGGGCGGCACTCGATTTCGCCTTGGCGCGGGTTTCGAGCAACTTGCCCATGAA
>CAZYAH010000496.1:0-1570 GCA_964645595.1 uncultured Alicyclobacillaceae bacterium
GAGTCGCGGTCCGGCTCGACCGAGAAAATGTCGATCCGCTCCTCCACCAGCCGCCGCACTGCCTCGGCCGTGGCCTGATCTCCCTCTGCACTCATCAGGACAGCTGCCCCGTCCACGCGTGCCGTCCGGTTGATCCGCCGCAGGACCTCGAGGGCGCGAGCGGGATCACTCACCCGGATGCGGACCGTGCCGGATCTGCGCCCCACCAGATCTTCCATTCGCTCTTCGGTCACCAGGCGGCCCGCCTTGATGATGGCCACTCTGTCGCACATTTGCTCCAATTCACTGAGCAGGTGGCTCGAAACAAACACCGACATTCCTTCGTCGGCGAGTCGGCGCATCAGTTCCCGAAACTCGCGCATACCGGCAGGATCCAGGCCGTTGGTCGGTTCGTCCAGGACCAGCAGTTTCGGATTCGCCAAGAGCGCCTGGGCGACGCCGAGGCGCTGCCGCATGCCAAGCGAATAGCGCTTGACCTTGTCGTCGAGCCGTTTGCCGAGCCCGACAATCTCGTTCACTTCTTCAATCCGGCGGGCGATGTCAGAGATTCCCGCCAACCGGGCGTAGTGCACCAGGTTCTGTCGACCAGTGAGGTACTTGTACGTCTCCGGGTTCTCGACAATCGCACCGACGTGGCGAAGGGCCTCGGCACGCTGTTTCTGCACGTCAAAGCCGTTGATTTCGATGGTCCCGGCCGTCGGCCGGATGAGTCCGACAATCATCCGAATGGTGGTGGTCTTGCCGGCTCCGTTCGGTCCGAGGAAGCCGTAGACTTCCCCCGGCTCGACCGTCATGTTGAGGTCTTCCACAATTTTGCGCCCGCGAATGGATTTCGCGACCCCGCGCAACTGCAATACCGCCATTGCTACACCTCCAGGAATTTTTTGCGGTAAAACCGGATGAGCCCGGTTGCCAGCAACCAGCACAAGACGAAGAACACAGCGTACCGAATGGCGAGACTCACCAGTGTCACCGGGTATCCCCGCGTGCTCAGCGCGGCCAGCAACAATCCCATGACCAGGCAGACGAAGAACACAAACCACTTCCACAAAATTGGGAAGATAAAGAAGTTAGCCATGTGCTCCACCGCCATAAGGAAGAACAGGCGCTGCGCCAACAGGTACGCGATGAAACTCCAGAGTACAAGCCCAGCCAACACGAGCAGTGGCGGATAACTCCCCCACCCGCCTGAGTACTGAAGGGGTGAAAAGTTTCCGAACACGTCCGACCAGGCAATTCGGCCCGGATACAGGCCACGCGGTGTGGTCAACTCGGTCAGGATCTCAAGGAAAAGTCCGAACGCCCACGGCGCGACGGCGATGGCGATGCCGGCAAGCGACGCAGCTACGACGTTGCCGACCAGAGTCGCCGCGAATAGTCCAGTCAGGAACATCGCGGTGTTGACGAGCAGGAACCTCACCCACCACGAGATGAAATCCACTGCGGTAAAGTTCAGTGCCGCAATTTCGTTCACCAACATGAGCGTGAGGGCAAACACTGCGACAATGGCCGCTACCAGTAGCCAGCCGACGAATGCCTTCACGCGCAAGACTTCGCGGCGGGTGACCGG
>CAZYAH010000497.1:0-1566 GCA_964645595.1 uncultured Alicyclobacillaceae bacterium
GTACCGCAACCCGCCAGGACTCCCGCTGCCAGCATCGAAGCAACTGCTACTTTCCATTTGTTCATCGCAAACGACTCCCCTTCATATTAGAAAGTTTTATTTTGAGCAGAAGCGCGATCCGCTATCTTTCCGGCCGCGTCTGCAAACTACCTGGTCCACAAGTTCGCGTTACCGGGTCGCAGACTTCTTTCGATCCAGCAGAATGGCCACGAGGATAATGGCCCCGCGCACGGCGTCCTGCCAGAAGGAGTTGACGTTGAGAATGTTCAGGCCGTTGTCAATGACGCCAAGGATTGCCGCACCAATGATGGTGCCAACCAAGGTTCCCTCGCCGCCGAAGAGACTCGTACCGCCGAGGACAACCGCGGTGATGGCGTCCAGCTCATAACCCATACCGGCGTTCGGCTCCGCGGAACCAAGGCGCGACGTCAAAATCAGGCCCGCCAGTGCCGCCAGAAAGCCGCTTACCATGTAAACCAGCAAGAGATACCGCTTCACCGGGACGCCGGCGAGATACGCCACCTGCTCGTTGCCGCCGACCGCGTAAATTCGGCGCCCGGCAACCGACTTGCGAAGAATAATCCAGGCGATGACGAGCACGAGTGCGGTGATGAGAACCGGTACCGGAATCTCGGCAAACTGCGCCGTTCCCAGCCAGGAAAAGCTCTCTGGCAGGTTGAAGATTGGCGTCCCGTGCGTGTAAATCTCGGTGATGCCTCGATACAGCGTCATCGTGCCCAGCGTGACGATGAACGGCGCCAGGCCGGCGTAGGCGACGAAGATCCCGTTGACCAGTCCAGCCAGAAGTCCGACAGCCAGCGCCACCAACGCCGCCAGCCAAATGTTGACGTGCGCCACCATCAAGCCCGCAGCGATGGAACTGGCGAGCGCCAAAGTGGAGCCGACGGACAGGTCAATTCCCGCGGTGAGGATGACAAACGTCATTCCAACCGCCAGCAGCATGTTGACCGAGGTCTGCAGCGCCACGTTGCGCAGGTTGCCAAAGGTCATGAATTGCGGGGAAATAACCGAAAGTATGATGAAGAGTGCCAGGAATCCGATTAACGGTCCCAGATGATAACGGCGGATGAGATCCGTCATTGCAACTTCCCTCCCGTTGCCAGCGTCATAAAGTCTTCCTGACTGGTGGCATGCCCCGGCACCTCGCCCTGAATGGTGCCCTGGTACATGACGTACACCCTGTCACACATCCCCAGAAGCTCCGGCAAATCCGACGAGATCATCAGGATGCCCTTGCCGCTCTGGGTCATCTCATTCATCAGTTGATAGATTTCCTGCTTGGCGCCCACATCGACGCCGCGCGTGGGCTCGTCCAGAATCAATAAGTCCGGGCTGTGCGCGAGCCACTTGCCGAGCACCACCTTTTGCTGGTTGCCACCGCTCAGGCTCCCCGCACTCTGTTCGGGGCTCGCCACCTTGATGCGCAGCTTCCGGACGGTCTCCGCGGCAAACGCCTTCTCCCGCTTCCGATGGACGAGGCCCGCTCGTTTTCGCATGTCGAGCGTGGGCAGGGCGAGGTTTTCCCGGACGCTGAACGGAAGGATG
>CAZYAH010000498.1:0-1530 GCA_964645595.1 uncultured Alicyclobacillaceae bacterium
CTTTCCAAAGGAATCCTATTGACCCTCGTTTCCAAGCCGACAGATAATCACAGAGACCATCACAACATCAACAGCCTCCAGGACATCTACAACTCCCGATCGCTATATCACAGAAACTTCATCGGAGGAACTACCGTGACGACAACTCACCATGATTCGACACCTTTGCCGCGTTCACGGAGATTCTATCTGTCTGTAACGTCCAAGTTCGGCCTCAGTCAGCTGGCCGCCGTGGCCTGGATGATTTTCTCCATTTGGCTGTCGCTGCCGTGGGTACGGGAATTGGGCCGCGTTTTCGCCCGGTTTTTGCATCCTTTCCTTGGCGATCCGCTTTCCACCGTCACCTCCTACAGCATGGACATCCTTATCATCGCCGCCATTGCGTACATTCCAGGATACCTGAACGCCTTTCTGGTCGTCAGCCTGCTTCTCGACAGGCAACCGGCGCACAAAACGCTGGACCCTGTCGAGGCGGTGACCATCCTCATCGCCTGTCACAACGAAGAAAAAGGGATTGGCAATACCATTCGCAAGATTGCGGATCAGGACTACAGCGGATGGATTGAGGTCATCGTGATCGACAACGCCTCGACGGACAAGACGGCGGAAGTGGCGCAAGCGGCGGGGGAAGCTTGCGGCGTCCCGGTGCGCGTTCTGTACGAACCGACGCCTGGGAAAAACCACGCGCTGAATCACGCCTTGCCGCACGTCAAAACGCAACTGGTCATTACGCTCGACGCAGACACGCTGCTGCACAAATCCGCCGTCCGCTATATAGTCGCCCGCCTGCTTAGCGCACCGGACGACATCTGCGCGGTAGCGGGGGCGGTGCTGGTCCGCAACAGCCGGGACAACCTGTTGGCACGGATGCAGGAGTGGGATTACTTTCTTGGCATTGCCTCTGTCAAACGGCTGCAGGGTCTGTACCAGGGAACGCTGGTGGCGCAAGGGGCGTTCTCGCTCTACAAACTCGAGGCGCTGAAGGAAGTCGGCGGCTGGCCGGATGCCATCGGCGAAGACATCGTGGTCACGTGGCGCTTCCTGGAGAAAGGGTGGCGCGTGTATTTTGAGCCGCTGGCGGTGGCCTTTACCGACGTTCCGGTGACCATGCGGCACTTTGTCCGCCAGCGCAGTCGCTGGGCGCGGGGAATGATTGAGGGACTCAAGGCTGTGAAGCCGTGGGAACAGCCGCGGATCTTTCAGCGGTTCCTGACGGGCTACAACCTGATGATGCCGTACCTGGACACCGTATACACGTGCTGCTGGCTGCCCGGCCTCGTCCTCGCGTTCTTCGGGATTTACTGGATTGTGGGTCCGTCGACCTTGTTCGTATTGCCGATCACGCTCGTCACAAACTACCTTCTCTACCGATATCAGAAGCACGTGTTCGAGGTTCTGAACCTGCGCATTCGCAGAAACCGCTTCGGCTTTCTCGCCTATGTTCTCGGCTACCAGATGATTATGGCGCCGACGTCGGTGTGGGGGTACACCCAGGAAGTATTGCACTTGCGACGTGTCTGGAAGTAGCAT
>CAZYAH010000499.1:0-1522 GCA_964645595.1 uncultured Alicyclobacillaceae bacterium
GCACTTGTCACCACGAGCGCGGCGGCGCCGTCATTGATCCCGGACGCGTTGCCGGCCGTCACCGTCCCGTCCTTCTTGAACGCCGGGCGCAGCTTCGCCAGGGTCTCCACGGTGGTGCCAGCGCGCGGGAATTCGTCCGTGTCAAACAAGAGCGGATCGCCCTTACGCTGCGGGACTTTCACGGGGACGATTTCATCCTTGAACTTGCCCGCCTTCAGCGCAGCCTCCGCCTTCTGTTGGCTCCACGCCGCAAATTCGTCCTGTTCTTCGCGCGTAAGACCGTACTTTTCCGCGATGTTCTCCGCAGTGATGCCCATGTGGATGTCGCAGAAGGCGCACCAGAGGCCGTCGCGGATCATGCTGTCGATCACCGCTTGGTCCCCCATCCGATAGCCACCGCGAGCGCCTTGGAGCAGATACGGCGCGTTCGACATGCTCTCCATGCCGCCCGCCACCACCACGTCGGCGTCTCCAGCGCGAATGGACTGTGCGGCCAGCATGACCGCTTTCAGGCCGGAGCCGCACACCTTGTTGATGGTCATGGACGGCACCGTTTCGGCTAGACCCGCCTTGATGGCCGCCTGGCGTGCAGGGTTCTGACCCAGCCCGGCCTGAAGCACGTTCCCCATGATGACTTCTTCCACATTCGCCTTGTCCAGACCCGCTCGCTCAATCGCAGCGTCAATGACTACACCGCCTAGTTCCGTCGCGGACAGGGATGAAAGCGCTCCCATAAAATTGCCGATGGCTGTGCGCACGGCGCTGACAATCACGACTTCCGTCGCCATGACAAGTTCCCCCGTTTCCTGATTATTCGGTTTCTTCGGTCTCCCAGGTGGCGCCGAGCCGGCAACCGCTGCGGGCTGCCGACAGACGCCCTTTTTAAACCCTATGTTTTAACATTTTGGATCTGTGGTCGAAGATCCTCCTGCCAAATACTCAAACGGTTGCGGACGCGGTCCCTTGCCAAAGTAGTGCAAGATGGCCTGGACAATTCGCTCCGACGCCCGTCCGTCTCCGTACGGGTTTTTCCGACCCGCCATGTCCTGGTAAGCGCGCTCGTCGGTGAGCAGGTGCACCGCCTCGCTGTAAATCGCCTCCTGGTCGGTGCCGACCAGCTTCAGGGTACCTGCCGCAATGCCTTCCGGCCGTTCCGTCGTGTCGCGCATGACGAGGACGGGTACGCCGAGTGAAGGCGCCTCCTCCTGAATCCCGCCCGAGTCGGTGAGAATCAAGGTGGCGCGGGCGAGGAAGTTGTGGTTGTCCACTACGCCGAGCGGATCAATCAGGTGAATCCGCGGATGGTTGCCGAGGATTTCGAATGCGACTTCGCGGACGCTCGGATTGAGGTGAACCGGGTACACCAGGTGTACGTCTTCGAAACGATCCACCAACTGCCGCGCGGCCGCGCAGATGTGGTGCAGTTTTTCGCCGAGGTTCTCGCGCCGGTGCGAAGTCATATATACGAGCCGGGCGCCGTTCGGGAGGCTGTCCAGCACCGGGTGGTGATAGTTGGCGCGAA
>CAZYAH010000500.1:0-1504 GCA_964645595.1 uncultured Alicyclobacillaceae bacterium
GGTAGTCCCGGTTCACGCTGATGCCGTCCGACGCCCGGAAGTAGCCGAGTTCCTTCGCGTTTTTCGCGCTCGTGGACACTTTCGCCAGGGCGATGTTTTCAAACGCCTTGCGGACAAACGCGTCCAGGCGCTCGTCGACGTCGTCCGGGACGTTTTCGATCAACCGGATCAACACCTCCTTGTTGCCGCCGCCGCCCGGAATGAGTCCAACCCCGACTTCCACGAGACCGACGTAACTCTCTGCGGCCGCCTGGATGTGAGCCGCCGGGAAGCATATTTCCAATCCCCCGCCGAGCGCCATTCCGTACGGCGCTGCCACCACCGGTTTGTCCAGGTATTTCAGTTTCATCGTCACCTGCTGCAGCTGGTGCACGGCGCGGCTTATCTCATCCCAGTTTTCGTCCTGGGCCTCCATCAACATCAGCATCAAGTTGGCGCCGACGCAGAAGTTCTTGGCTTCTGCCCCAATCACGAGCGCCTCCCAGTTCGCGGAGACTTCCTCGGCTGCGTACTCCATCATCTGCACAACGTCCGCGCCAAGGGCCTGCTTCAAGGAGTGGATTTCCAGGCACGCGACCCCGTCGCCGATGTCAATCAGGCTTGCGCCCGAGTTCTTGCGAATGACTTTGCCTTGTTCCTTGAGGCGCGCCAGAGAAATGTACTGTTTCGGCTCTTCCACCGTCCGGTACTCGGCAGTGCCGACGAAAAATTTCGGCACTTCACCGACCGGTCGGTCGTAAAACGACGTCCTGCCCGACGCGAGCAGCGCCTCGACAAACGGCGGGATCTCTTCGCCCTCGGCCCGCATGCGCTCGACCGATTGGACCACGCCGATGGCATCCCAGGTCTCGTACGGTCCGAGTTCCCAGTTGAATCCCCACTTCATGGCGTTGTCGACGGCGACGATGTCGTCCGCGATTTCGCCTTGTTTCAGAGCGGTGTACAGCAACACTTTTTTCAGCACTTCCCAGGCAAATTGCGCCGCCGGGTCTTTGCCGTACACCAGCGCCTGCAACTTTTTCGCGGTGCCGGACGCCGCCTTCGCCGCATCCAGAGACGGGGATTTGAGCTTCTTGCGCGGCCGGTACTCCAGCGTCGCGAGATCAATCGCCAGGATTTCCGTCCCTTCGGCGGACTTTTTGCGCAGGAAGAAGCCCTGCCCTGTCTTTTCGCCCAGCCAGCGATTGGCGACCATCTTCTCGATGTACTCCGGCACCTGGAACGCGGCCTTTTCTGCCTCGTCCGTCACGGAGTTCTGGACATTTTTCGCGACGTGCACGAATGTGTCTAGGCCGACCAAGTCCAGCGTGCGGAAGGTCGCGCTCTTGGGACGCCCCATGGCCGGTCCGGTAATCGCGTCCACCTCGTCGACGCCAAGTCCGTATTTCTCCATCGCTTGCAGCGTGACGAGCAGTCCGTAGGTGCCAATGCGGTTGGCGATGAAGTTGGGCGTGTCCTTCGCCAGCACGACGCCCTTGCCGAGCGTCCGTTCGGCAAAGTCCCG
>CAZYAH010000501.1:0-1500 GCA_964645595.1 uncultured Alicyclobacillaceae bacterium
TCGAGGTGCCCCGTCATGCACAGCGGCGCCTTCCCCTCCGTCCCTCCCGCGCGCGCAATGACGCTCGTGCGGCCTTCCTCGTACTCGTGGTACTCGACCCGGTAGCCCCACTCCTCCAGCATCGCGCCCGCGTGGCGCGCGCAGTCGCGCTCCTGGCCGGGTGGGTTGACGGTGTCGAAACGAAGGAGGTCGCGGGTGAGAGAGATGGCGTCTTGGGTGCTCATGCGGGGAATGATACCGGGAAGCCGACTATTTATTACCTTAATTAATTCTTTAAAATCATTGCCTTACTCTTATAGTGCAAGCCACCATTGCTTAGATACCGCTGTTTGACTTTTAATGCTTTAAATAGCACACTATATGCATGAAACAGCATATCTACCCCATACTAGCCTCTCAAAGACGACGACTGGGACTGTCCCAGCAGGAACTGGCTGCGCGAGCGGGATTGCGACGCGAAAAGGTCAACAGAGTTGAAAGCAAGGCAGAGGACATCAGCCTCGAGGAATTGTCCCGGCTGCTCGATGCCGTAGGACTGGTGCTGGCGGTCCATGAAAAAGGCGCGGCGCCGTCGCCGCCTTCCGCCCTTCCCGCCGCATCGCTTGCGCATGCGGCGCGGCAACTAGTGCCCCGGGAATTCGATAAGGCGTCTTTCATTGACGGCTCCAAAGCGAAGATCCTGAGTTGGGGCAAAGTACCGAGGTGAATCTCAAACTGGAAGACGCGGCACTGCTGATTGGGGCAACGCGTTCGGAGAATACGGTCCTCATAGGGGGCCAGGCCGTCGCGTTCTGGATCCAGTATTTCAACATCCACGCGCAACTGCCCGCGCTTACAGACGATATCGACTACCTGGGGACTAAAGCTGAAGCAAAGCGCGCGTCCGCTCGCCTCAAGCTGCCACACACACTCAAAATTGCCACATTCGATGACAACACACCCAACAGCGCCCTGTTGTCGGTGGAATTGGCAGGCTATCCGGAGCCCGTCCTCATCGACTACCTCGCCAGCATTATCGGGGTCGAATCGAAAGCCATAGAAAAATCCGCGGTCGTGGTCGAATTCGAAGGAGAACCGCTTCGAGTTCTCCATCCTTTGCAGCTGCTGCAGTCAAAGATCTGGAATCTCTACCGGCTGGAAGGCAAGCGAACGCCAGAAGGCATTGAGCAAGCTCGCCTGGCTATCAGGATTGCGGCGGCATTTCTCGAGCGAGCGAAAATGAGCCAAAGGGAATTGCTGGCTGCGATTGAAGCGATCGGCAGGTTTGTGCCTACTGTTCCGGCACGGTTTGCGGCTGAACAATATGCTCTGGATTGCCTGAAAGCGATTCCAAAATCCGTGTTCCGGGAAGGAGTTCTCCCGGAGGACTTTCACAAGAAACGATGGCCGCAAATATTGGCCAATGCAGGGCGGCGTTGATCTTCTCGCGCCCTAACGGTCACCGTGCGATGAGCGCCGACACGGCGCTACGGCTTGGGCGGCTCTTTGGAATCGACCCGC